>DASUOA010000405.1:0-7414 GCA_036276895.1 Arenimonas sp.
TCGCCACGCTGCTGACGATCGGACTTCACCGTCCGACCGTTGTCCAAGCGCAAGAGCTGGAGCCGACACCCACCCTGCAGGCCGTCGTCGTCAGCGGCGTGCTGCCGGGGCCAGGGCTGTGGAAGGTCAGTCGCGATGGCCGCAGCCTGTGGATCATCGGCAGCCTGACGCCAGTCCCTAAGCGCATGGAGTGGGAGTCGCTGCAGGTTGAGCGCACACTGACGCGCTCAGGCCAGGTGCTGATGATGCCGGGCTTGAAGGTCGACGCTGACGTCGGCTTCTTCGGCGGCCTGATGCTGCTGCCGACGGCCCTGTCAGCGCGCAAGATCCCAGACGACAAGCGCTTGCAGGACGTGCTGCCGCCCGCGCTGTACGAGCGCTGGCTCACACTCAAGGCGCGCTATCTCGGCAGCAATCGCAGCGTCGAGCGCTGGCGGCCGATGTTCGCCGCGCAGGAACTCTACGACGCGGCCATCCGCAAGTCGGGGCTCAGCGATGACAACCCGGTCGTTCCGCTGCTGCGCAAACGGGCGAAGAAGCACGGCGTGCCGATGCAGTCACCGCGCCTCGAAGTCAAGCTGACGGAACCAAAGGCGGCGCTGAAGGCCTTCGCCAAGTCGCCGCTCGACGACACCGCCTGCTTCGAGAAAACCTTGGACCGCCTCGAGACCGATCTCGCCAACATGCGCGCCCGGGCCAATGCCTGGGCCGTCGGCGATATCGATGGCCTGCGCCAGCTGCCCTTCGAAGACCATGGCCGCACCTGTCTGCAAGCCCTGCTCGACAGTCAGCTGGCCGCCGAGTACGAACTCGTCGACGTGCCACAACGGGTCGGCGATCTGTGGCTGAAATCGGCCGAGGACGCCCTGCGCGATCACGAAACCAGTCTGGCCGTGCTGCCGATCTCGCAGCTGCTCAAGCCCGACGGCTATCTCGCGCGATTGCAGGCGCGGGGCTATGAGGTGGAAGCACCGGCCTCACTGGCACCCGAATCCTCAGCTACGGCGCCAGATTGATCCAGGTCGCCTTCACCTCGGTGTACTTCTCGAAGGCATGCAGCGACTTGTCGCGGCCGTTGCCGGACTGCTTGTAACCGCCGAAGGGCGCGGTCATGTCGCCGCCGTCCCAGTAGTTGACCCAGACACTACCGGCGCGCAGCTTGCGCGCGACGCGATGGGCGCGGGTGATGTCGGAGGTGAACACGCCGGCGGCGAGGCCGTAATCGCTGTCGTTGGCGATGCGCAGCGCTTCCTCCTCGCTGTCGAAGGCGATCACCGACAGCACCGGGCCGAAGATCTCCTCGCGGGCGATGGTGTGCGTCGGCAGCACGCCGTCGACGATGGTGGGGGCGATGTAGCAGCCGCCGCTGACCGGATGCACGCGCTCGCCGCCGAGCGCGATGCGTCCACCATCGCGTTGGGCGGTTTCGATATAGCCGAGCACGCGCTGCGTCTGCCCTTCGTCGACCATCGCGCCCATCGCCGCACCGGGCTCGAACGGATGCCGCGGCTGCATGGTCTTACCCACTTCGGCGACCCTGGCGAGGAACTCGTCCTTGATCGAGCGCTGCACCAGCAAACGAGACGCGGCGGTGCACACTTCGCCCTGGTTGTAGAAGATGCCGCTCGCGGCTGCCTCGGCCGCGCGCTGCAGGTCAGGCGCATCTGCGAAGACGAGGTTCGGGCTCTTGCCGCCGCACTCCATGTAGGCGCGCTTCATGTTCGATTGCCCGGCGCAGACCAGCAGATGCTTTCCGACCGCGGTCGAGCCGGTGAACACCAGCCCGTCGACATCCATATGCAACGCCAGCGGCTCGCCCGCACCCTTGCCGAAACCCGGCAGCACGTTGAACACGCCGGCCGGGATGCCGGCCTCGATCGCGAGTTCGGCGAGGCGCAGCGCCGTGAGCGGCGATTTCTCCGAAGGCTTGAGCACCACCGAGTTGCCCATCGCTAGCGCGGGCGCAAGCTTCCACGTCGCCATCAGCAGCGGGAAATTCCACGGCACGATGGCCGCGACCACACCCAGCGGCTCGCGGGTCACCAGGCCAAGCTCATCGGGGCCGGTCGGCGCGATCTCGCCGTAGACCTTGTCGATGGCTTCGCCGGTCCAGCTCATGCAGCGCACCGAGGCGGCGACGTCGACGGCCAGCGCATCGCCGACCGGCTTGCCCATGTCCAGCGATTCGAGCAGCGCGAGTTCCTCGGCGTGCTCATGGATCATCTGCGCGAAACGCACCAGCACCTTCTTGCGATGCGTCGGCCGCGTCTGCGACCACACGCCGGACTCGAACCGCGCCCGGGCGGTGGCGACCGCGCGATTGACGTCCTCGGCTTCACACTCGGCGACCTTGCCGATCACTCGCCCATCGATCGGACTGATGCAGTCGAAGGTCTTGCCCGAGGCCGCATCCACGTAACGCCCATCGATAAAGGCCTGCGTGCGCAGCGTCAGGCGGCTGGCAAGCGACTCCCAGTAGTCGCGCGGTTTGGGATCGGCCATGGCGGCGCTCCGTCAGAAGGTAGGTGGCGTATTGGCGCTGACGATCACCGCGTCGGTGTCGCCGATATTGCGGAAACGATGCGGCGTGCGGCTTTCGAAATAGTAGCCCTCGCCCGGCCCAAGCACGCAGACCTGCTCGCCGATGGTGACTTCGACGCGGCCCTGCACGACCACTCCGCCCTCTTCGCCGTCGTGTTCGAGCATCGATTCGCCAGTGTCGGAGCCCGGCGGCATCACCTCGCGCAGCACGCACATCTGCCGATTGGGGCGATGCTGGCCGACCAGGAAGTAGTGGATCTCGTTGTTGCCCAGATCCGGCTGCTCGGCCTGCGGGTAGAAAGGGCTGTCACCGGTGTCGCCGAGGTCGAGGGTGAAGAAATCGGCCAGCGAGATCGGGATGCCATCCAGCACCTTTTTCAGCGAGCTGACCGAAGGGCTGACCTTGTTCTGCTCGATCAGCGAAATCGTGCTGTTGGTGACGCCGACGCGTTTGGCCAGTTCGCGCTGGGACAGGCCCTTGGCTTTGCGCACGGCCTGCAGGCGGATACCGATATCCAAGGTCGGGCCCCAAGGCGAGTGTTGTGGGATATTAGGCCGCGTTGTAAAGTTTTTTCAACACTCGATGAGGCACCGCCATGAACACGCCCGCGCTCGACCATGTCGCCCTTGAGCACGCCGCCACCGCCGTGCCGGAGCACACCGACGCCTACTGGATGCCGTTCACCGCCAACCGGCAATTCAAGAAGAGCCCCCGCCTGCTGACCTCGGCCGAGGGCATGTATTACCGCAGCGTCGATGGCCGCGAGATCCTCGACGGCACCGCGGGCCTGTGGTGCTGCAACGCCGGTCACGGGCGCTCGCATATCGTCGATGCGATCCGCCAGCAGGCGGGCATGCTGGACTACGCGCCGAGCTTCCAGATGGGGCACCCGCTGCCCTTCGTGCTCGCCGAGCGCTTGGCCGAGATCGCGCCCGATCCGCTCAAGCATGTGTTCTTCACCAACTCCGGTTCCGAGTCGGTCGACACCGCGTTGAAGATCGCGCTGGCCTACCACCGTGTGCGCGGCGAAGGCCAACGCACGCGCTTCATCGGCCGCGAGAAGGGTTACCACGGCGTCGGCTTCGGCGGCATTTCGGTCGGCGGACTGGTCAACAACCGCAAGTTTTTCGGGCCGCTGATTCCGGGTGTCGATCATCTGCGGCACACGCTGGACATCGAGCGCAACGCGTTCAGCAAGGGCTTGCCAGCACACGGGCTGGAGCTGGCCGAGGATCTCGAGCGGCTGGTGGCGCTGCACGATGCCAGCACCATTGCCGCCGTCATCATCGAGCCGATCGCCGGCAGCGCCGGCGTGGTGTTGCCACCCGCCGGTTATCTGCAGCGCATCCGCGAGATCTGCGACAAGCACGGCATCCTGCTGATCTTCGACGAAGTCATCACCGGTTTCGGCCGCGTCGGCAACGCTTTCGCAGCGCAGCGCTTCAATGTCACCCCGGACCTGATCACCACCGCCAAGGGACTGTCCAATGGCGCCGCGCCGATGGGTGCGGTATTCGCCAGCAAGGCGATCTTCGACGCCTTCATGAACGGCCCCGAAGGCGCGATCGAGTTGTTCCATGGCTACACCTATTCCGGCCATCCGCTGGCCTGCGCCGCGGCATTGGCGACGCTGGACGTCTATCGGGACGAGAAACTGTTCGAAAAGGCGATCGAACTGGGCGACTACTGGCAGGAAGCGATCCATGGCCTGCGCGGGCTGCCCCACGTGATCGACATCCGCAACTTCGGCCTGATCGGCGCGGTCGAGCTGGCATCCCGCCCGGGGGCCCCGGGCAGCCGCGGCTACGACGTGTTCACCCGCGCCTTCCACGAGCACGACCTGCTGGTGCGCTGCACTGGCGATGTGATCGCCCTGTCGCCGCCGCTGATCCTCGAGCGCCGGCATATCGACCAGATTTTCGAGCGGCTGGCGGCTACCATACGCGCCACCGCCTGAGCCGTTTCGACGACCGGCCCGGGCGGCCGCAACCCCCACAAGAAAACGAATGCCCCGGGAGGGCAATGCCATGCTTATCGGCGTCCCGAAAGAGATCAAGAACCACGAATACCGAATCGGCCTGACCCCGGCCGGCGCCCGCGAACTGGTCGCGCACGGCCACAAGGTCATGGTGCAGAAAGATGGCGGCAAGGCCATCGGCCTGACCGACGACATGTACGAGAAGGCTGGCGCCGAGATCGTCGACAGCGCCGCGGCGATCTTTGCCCGCGCCGACATGATCATCAAGGTCAAGGAGCCGCAGCCGGTCGAGTGCGCGATGCTGCGCCCGAACCAGCTGCTCTACACCTACCTGCACCTGGCGCCCGACCCGGAGCAGACTGCGGCGCTGGTGAAGTCCGGCTGCACCGCCATCGCCTACGAGACCGTCACCGACCGCAAGGGCGGGCTGCCGCTGCTGGCGCCGATGTCGGAAGTTGCCGGGCGCATGTCGATCCAGGCCGGCGCGCATGCGCTGGAGAAGGCACAGGGCGGCTCGGGCGTGCTGCTCGGCGGCGTGCCGGGCGTGAAGCCGGCCAATGTGCTGGTGATCGGCGGCGGCGTGGTCGGCATCAATGCCGCGCGCATGGCGATGGGGCTGAACGCCCGCGTCACCATCCTCGATCGCTCGCTCGATCGCCTGCGCTACCTCGACGAGTTGTACGGCGACCGCATCACCAACATGTACTCGACCCTCGACGCCATCGAAGAGCTGCTGCCGCAGTCCGACCTGGTGATCGGCGCAGTGCTCATCCCGGGTGCCGCGGCGCCGAAGCTGGTCAGCCGTAAGCAGCTCGGACTGATGAAGCCGGGCTCGGTGCTGGTCGACGTCGCCATCGACCAGGGCGGCTGCTTCGAGACCTCGAAGGCCACCACGCACCAGAACCCGACGTACGAAGTCGACGGCATCATCCACTACTGCGTCGCCAACATGCCCGGCGGCGTCGCGCGCACCTCGACCTTCGCCCTGACCAATGCCACCCTGCCCTTCGCGGTGCAATTGGCGAACAAGGGCAAGCAGGCGCTGCTCGACGACCCGCACCTGCTCAACGGCCTGAACGTGCACGCCGGCAAGATCACCTTCGAAGCCGTTGCCCGCGATTTGGGTTACGAGTACGTGCCGGCGGCGCAAGCACTGGCGTAAACCTGCAAGTGCCCCTCTCCCGCAAGCGGGAGAGGGGAGGAAAACGGAAACGGGAGTCTCGGCAATGTCCTCGCTCGCCACCAATGTCACCGCCTTCATGAAGCTGATCCCGCACTGGATCAACGGCGAAGGCGTGATTGGCGAAGGTTGCCGCTACAGCGAGGTATTCAACCCCGCCACCGGTGAGGTGGTGGCGCAGGTGGCGATGGCGGGTGAAGCGGAAGTGGACCAGGCCGTGGCGGCTGCCGCGGCCGCATTCCCTGCATGGGCGGCGACCACGCCACTGCAACGCGCGCGCATCCTGTTCAAGTTCAAGGCCATCGTCGAAGAGCACTGCGAGAAGCTGGCGCGAGTGATCAGCCTGGAGCACGGCAAGGTGCTGGCCGACGCGATGGGCGAGGTGACGCGCGGGCTGGAGGTGGTCGAGTTCGCCTGCGGCGCGCCGCATCTGCTCAAGGGCGAGCATTCGATGAACGTCGGCCGCGAAGTCGACAGCTGGAGCGAGCACGCGCCACTGGGCGTGGTCGCCGGCATCACGCCGTTCAATTTCCCATGCATGGTGCCGATGTGGATGTTCCCGGTGGCACTGGCCTGCGGCAACACCTTTGTGCTGAAGCCATCCGAGCGCGACCCCAGCGCCAGCATGCTGCTCGCCAAGTGGCTCAAGCAGGCGGGCCTGCCCGATGGCGTGTTCAACGTGGTGCACGGCGACAAGGCGGCGGTCGATGCGCTGATCGATGATGAGCGTGTGCAAGCGCTGAGCTTCGTCGGGTCGACGCCGATCGCCGAGTACATCTACTCGCGCGGCTCGGCCAAGGGCAAGCGCGTGCAGGCGCTGGGCGGCGCCAAGAACCACATGGTGATCCTGCCCGACGCCGATATCGACCAGGCCGCCTCGGCCCTGCTCGGCGCCGGCTACGGCTCGGCCGGCGAGCGTTGCATGGCGATCTCGGTCGCCGTCTGCGTCGGCGAGGCCACTGCCGATGCGCTGGTGGCGAAGCTCAAGCCGATGGTCGGAGCGCTGCGCATCGGCGCTGGCCTCGACGGCAATCCCGACATGGGTCCGCTGGTCACCGCCGCGCATCGCGACAAGGTGCGCGGCTACGTCGATGCCGGCGTCGCCGAGGGTGCCGAGCTGGTGGTCGACGGCCGCGGCCTGAAAGTCGATGGCAACGAGCGCGGCTTCTTCCTCGGCGGCTGCCTGTTCGACCGGGTACAGCCGTCGATGTCGATCTATCGCGAGGAAATCTTCGGGCCAGTGCTGTGCGTGCTGCGCGTTGCTGATTTCGAGGCGGCGCTGGCATTGGTCAACGCCCACGAGTACGGCAACGGCACGGCCATCTTCACCCGCGACGGCGACGCGGCACGGCAGTTCGCGCACCGCGTGCAGGTGGGCATGGTCGGCATCAACGTGCCGATTCCGGTGCCGATGGCCTTCCACAGTTTCGGTGGCTGGAAGCGCTCGTTGTTCGGCCCGCTGCACATGCACGGACCCGATGGCGTGCGTTTCTACACGCGGCTCAAGACCATGACCGCGCGCTGGCCGCACCGCGAGGGCGGTGCCGAATTCGTGATGCCGACCATGAAGTGAGCGGCGCTCAGCTGCCGCCTTCCGGTTTCAGCAGCAGCTCGGGGAAGTAGATCGCCAGCTTGTCGAGCTTGGGCCGCGCCACGCCGCGGATGTACGGCGCCCAGGGATTACGCGCAGCGTAGTCGTGGTGCTCATCCTCAG
>DASUOA010000406.1:0-7005 GCA_036276895.1 Arenimonas sp.
CAGCAGCCGCTCGCTCTTGTGCGGAATCGGATCGCCGGACATCCCCTTGAGGATGGTCAGCGTGGTCATGCTGGCGGCGACGCCGACCGACAAGGTCAGCACCATCAGCAGCGTGAGTACCGGATTGCGGCGCAGGCTGCGGAAACCGAGCGCGAGGTAGTAACGGAACATGGCGCGCTCCTCAGGCCGACGCCGCGACGGCGTTGAGCGAAGCTTCGGTTTCGCGCAACAGGTCGGAGACCTGGCCGTCGATGATGTGCACGTTGCGCTGTGCGCGGGCGGCCAGCTCCTCGTCGTGGGTGACCATCAGGATGGTGGTGCCGGCGGCGTTGATGTCTTCCAGCAGTTCCATCACGCCGCGCGCCATGTGGCTGTCGAGATTGCCGGTCGGTTCGTCGGCGAGCAGCAGTCGCGGCGAGCCGGCCAAGGCGCGGGCGATGGCGACGCGCTGCTGCTGGCCGCCGGAGAGTTCGGCCGGAAAGTGCTTCATGCGCGAGGCCAGGCCCACCTGCGCCAGTGCCTGCTCGATGCGTCGCCGCCGTTCGGCGGCGGCAAAGCCGCGATAGCGCAGCGGCACGTCGACGTTGTCGAACAGGTTCAGGTCGGGAATCAGATTGAAGCCCTGGAAGATGAAGCCGAGTTTCTCGTTGCGCAGGCGCGAGCGTGCATTGTCGTCGAGCCCCCGCACGTCTACGCCATCAAGGTAGTACTCGCCGCCGGTGAACTCCTCCAGCAATCCGGCGATATTGAGGAAGGTGGTCTTGCCCGATCCCGACGGCCCGGTGACGGCGACGAATTCGCCCTCGCGAACGTGGATGTCGAAGCCGCGCAGGGCGTGCGTCTCGATCATATGTGTGCGGTAGACCTTGCTGAGGCGGTTCATGCGGAGCATGGCGGTGTCCTTGTGGTGATTGGAGAGTGCGTTCCGGGATGCATGGGCGCTTGTAGTGGAAAGTCCGCACACGGAGGTGCGGGCTTTTGCGCAGGGATGCGCATCAATGGATGGCGACGCGCTCGTGTTCGCCGAAGCGGTCGCTGCCGGCGATGACCACGCGCTCGCCGGGCTGCAGGCCGTCGAGCACTTCGATGGCGGCGATGCTGCTGGCGCCGAGTCGCACCGGGCGACGCACGGCGATGCCGTCCTCGACGACATAGACATGGCGGCCGCCGCCCTGCTCGAAGAAGGGGCCGCGCGCGAGCAGCAGCACGTCGGGCTTCTCCTCGAACAGGATGCGGGCGGCGATGCGCTGGTTCTGTCTCAGGCCCGGCGGCTGTTCGCCCTCGAAGCGGGCCCGTACCAGCACCTGGTTGCCGACTACCTCCGGCGAGATCGCGGCCACGCTGGCGGCCACGGTCTGGTTGCCAATGCGAACCTCCGCCGCCATGCCCAGTCCGAGGTCGTCGCCCAGAGACTCCGGTACCGACAGCTCGACTTCCAGCCGCGAGAGATCGACCACGGTCAGCAGCGGCGTGTTGGCGATGACCGCGGCGCGATCAGCCACCGACAGCGTCCCGATGATGCCGTTAAACGGCGCCTTGATTTCGAGTTCGGCGACGCGGCGCTCCAGTTCGGCGACCAGCAGGCGCTGGCGATCGAGCTGCTGGCTGTGCGACTGCAGTCCCAGCGCGACGTCGCGAGTTTCCAGTTCGGCGGCCTTGGCTGCGTGTCGGGCGCGGATCTCGGCGCCGTCGAGCGCGTCCCTGGCGCGCAAGTGATCGACTGCGGCGATGGCGCCGAGGGCGAAGCCGCGGTCGGCGCGCTGCCAGTCGCGCAGGGCGGCGACCCGCGCGATCTCGGCCTCGTCGGCCTCGCGTTGCGCCAGCAGGGCGGCTTTCTGCGCGAGGATGCGTTGCCGTGCAAGCTCGGCCTCAAGCTGTTGTTGGCCGCGACGTTCGCGTTCGAGCTCGCTGCGTAGCTCGGGAGAATCGATCACGGCCAGCAGCTCGCCGCGCTGGACTTCGGCGCCGGCGGCGCTGCGCAGGGTGACGGTGCCGGCGGCCGGTGCGTACAGGGTCGGGCTGGCGGCGGCCACCACCCGGCCGTCGACCGAAGCATCGCGTACCAGGGTGCCGCGGCTGACTTCGGCCACGCGCAGCTGCTCGGCAGAGACTGCACCGGCGCTGTCCGCCCACTGCATCAGGCCCCAAGCGAACAGGCCGACCGCGCCGATGCCGGCGGCACTCCAGCGCAGGGCGCTGGTCAGCCGTGGCGCGGGCTGGCCGGCGAGGGGGCGGTCTTGGGCGGAAGTGTCGCGGATCATGGCGGTACCGGAGAGCGGACTACGTTGATCAAGAGCACGAACCGTGCCACCTGTTAAGGCCTTGATGCAAAAGGCATTGGTACACGCGACCGCAGTGTCCGCGCTGTCCGCCGGACGCCCGCGACCGGCTCCCGGCCGGCGCGGCCCGCGGTGCATTCAGGCCCGTGTCGTAAACTTGCGCACTCACTTTCCGCAGGAAGCCCCCGCACATGTGCGGCATCGTCGGTATCAGCGCCCAGCGCGCCATCGCATCGCATCTGATCGCCGGTCTGTCGGCGCTGGAGTACCGCGGCTACGACTCGGCCGGCATCGCCCTGCTCACGGGCGACGGCATCGCCCGCCTTCGCGCCAAGGGCAAGGTGCGCGAGCTGGAGAACAAGCGCGCGGAGACGGCGATCGACGGCCACTGCGGCATCGCCCATACGCGCTGGGCCACGCACGGCGTGCCGAGCGAAGACAACGCGCATCCGCATGTCTCCGGCGACATCAGCGTGGTGCACAACGGCATCATCGAGAACCACGCGGTATTGCGCGACGAGCTGCGCGCCGAGGGCTTCGACTTCGTCTCGCAGACCGACACCGAGGTGATCGCGCACCTGCTTGAGCGTGCGCAACGGCAAGGCAAGGATCTGCTGGCGGCGGTGCAGGACACCGTGGCCCGCCTGCACGGCGCTTATGCTATCGCCGCGATCTCGGCCCGCGAGCCCGGCCGCGTGGTCGGCGCGCGCTTCGGTGCGCCGCTGATCGCCGGCTTCGGCGAGGGCGAGAACTACCTCGCCTCCGACGTGCACGCGCTGCTGCCCTTGACCCGTGAGTTTGTCTACCTCGAAGAGGGTGATGTCGTCGATGTCAGCCGCGAAGCGGTGCGCGTGTTCGGCGCCGATAGCGTCGAGGTGCAGCGGCCACGCAAGCAGTCGCATTTCACGGCCGATGCGGTCGAGCGCGGCCAGTACGCGCACTACATGCTCAAGGAAATCCATGAGCAGCCGCAGGCGATCGCCGACACGCTGGAAGGGCGCATCAGCGGCGGCCATATCCTGACCCAGATCTTCGGCATCGACGCCGTCGAGCTGCTGGCGAAGACCGAAGCGGTGCACCTGATCGCCTGCGGCACCAGCTTCCATGCCGGTCTGGTTGCGCGCTACTGGATCGAGCAGTTCGCCGGCATTCCGTGCAGCGTCGAGATTGCCAGCGAGTACCGCTCGCGCGAGCCGGTGGTGCGCGCGGGCACGCTGTTCCTGACCATCTCGCAGTCCGGCGAAACCGCCGACACCCTGGCGGCGCTCAAACTCGCCAAGCAGCGGCCGTACCTGACCCAGCTCGCCATCTGCAACGTGCCCGAGAGTTCGATCGTGCGCGAGTCCGGCCTGGTGCTGATGACGCGCGCCGGCCCGGAAATCGGCGTCGCTTCGACCAAGGCCTTCTCGACCCAGCTGGTGGCGCTGGCCCTGTTCGCGCTCGAACTGGGTCGCGCCAAGGGCATGGATGCCGCGCGCTACGCCGATGGCGTGCGCCAGCTCGAACTGCTGCCGGGCCTGGTGGCGCAGGCGCTGCAACTCGATGGCGAGATCCGCGAGCTCGCCGCGCACTTCGCCGACAAGCAGCACGCGCTGTTCCTCGGCCGCGGCACGCACTGGCCAGTAGCGATGGAGGGCGCGCTCAAGCTCAAGGAGATCTCCTATATCCACGCCGAGGCCTATGCCGCCGGCGAGCTCAAGCACGGGCCGCTGGCACTGGTCGACGAGTCGATGCCGGTGGTCGCGGTGGCGCCCAATGACGCCCTGCTCGACAAGCTCAAGTCGAACATGGAAGAAGTGCGCGCCCGCGGTGGCGTGCTCTACCTGTTCGCCGACGAGGCGGTGGCCGCGGGTTTCCCGGAGAGTCGGGTGCTCTGCCTGCCGGCCGCGGGCGAAATCGCCGCGCCTGTGGTGTCGACCATCCCGTTGCAGCTGCTGGCGTATCACGTGGCGGTGATCCGCGGCACCGATGTCGACCAGCCGCGCAATCTCGCCAAGTCCGTGACGGTGGAATGAGCCGCACCGAGCGCGCGCCGGCCGCAGGCGCCACGGCATGAAGCGGCTGTCGCGTGAGCATGCCTGGTCGCTGCTCGGCCTGGCTGCGGTCGCCATCTCGGTGTGGCTGCTCTACCACCAGCTGCATGGCCTGCGCCTCGACCATGTGCTGGCCAGCCTCCGCGCTATTCCGGCGACTGGCTGGACGCTGGCGGCGCTGGCGACCCTGGTCGCCTACGCCGCACTGGCCGGCTATGACCGCCTGGCCCTGATGCATCTGCGCAAGCGGGTGTCGTGGCCGTTCATCGTCGCCGCTTCGTTTACCGCCTACGCGATCGGGCACAACGTCGGTGCCTCGGTGCTGTCGGGCGGCGTGGTGCGCTATCGCGCCTATCGCGCCAAAGGCCTGCGGCCGCTCGAAGTCGGCGTGTTGGTAGCGTTCTGCACCTTCACCTTCGTGCTCGGTGCGGTGCTGCTCGGCGGCGTGGTGCTGCTGTGGCATCCGGAGCTGCTGCTGCGCTTACTGCCGCAGTTGCCGCCATGGCTGCCACGGCTGATCGGCCTGCTGATGCTGCTCGGCGTGGCCCTGTACATCGCCGGAAGTCGCGCGCGTTTCAAGCCGCTCAAATGGCGCGGCTTCCGCCTGCGCTATCCGCACGCAGCGGTGGCCTGGCGGCAGTTGTTCGTCGGGCCTCTGGAGCTGGCGGCAGCGGCGGCGATCATCCACTTCGTACTGCCCGAGGCCGGGCATCCCGGTTACATCGTAGTGCTCGGCATGTTCCTGGCGTCGTTTTCGGCCGCATTGATCTCGCATGCGCCGGGTGGATTGGGCGTGCTCGAGGTGGTGTTCCTGCTCGGGCTGCCGGAGCTGCCCAAGGCCGATGTGCTGGCGGCCCTGCTGATCTTCCGGCTGTTCTACCTGCTGCTGCCGTTCGCCTTGTCGATCGGCGTGATCCTGCTGTTCGAACGCTCGCGCTGGCTGCGCGGGCTGACAACGCCGGCCGCGGCGGAATAATCCGGCGCCGATCGCGACTCAGGCGGATGCCGGATGCAGGCGTTCGGCCAGATCGAGGAAGCCATCGACGAAGGCCTGCAGCCGCACGCGACTGCCTTCATCGTTGATGTGGTCGTTGGCATCGATCAGATCCGGCTTGAAGCTGATATAGGACTCGCCGCCGGGCACCACGCTGCCGAGGGTGCCGAGGATCTGCCGCAGATGCTGCTGCGCCAGCGCGGTGCCGATGGCGCCAGGCGAAGCCCCGGTGATGGCGACCACTTTGCCGGCCCAGACGCTATGCGCCTTCGGACGCGAGCCCCAGTCGATGGCGTTCTTGAGCAGGGCAGGGATCGAGCGGTTGTGCTCCGGCGTCACGATCAGCACCGCATCGGCGCTGCGCATCGCCTGCGCGAAGCGCTCGACCGCGGCGGGACGTTCGGCCTCGAGGTCCTGGTTGAACAGCGGCAGGTCGTCGATGCGGATGATGTCGGCCGCGGCGCGCGTGCCGGCCAGTCCGATCAGGGCCTGCGCGAGACGGCGGTTAATCGATTCGCGGCGGGCGCTGCCGACGATCACGGCGAGTTTCAGGGTGGACATGGCGCGGGTTCCGGCGATGGCGATGAGGTGATAGTGCGCTCAGGACGCGCCGGCAACAGCATCGCGAGGCGGACGCAGCGTTGCGGCTGCGCACCGGCGCTTGCGGCTTCAGTCCTCGCCCAGCACCCGGTCGCGCCCTTCGGCCTTGGCGCGCAGCAGCGCTGCATCGGCACGTGCGAGCAGCGTCTCGATGCTGTCGTCGGGTCGCGACAAAGCCAGTCCGAAGCTGCAGCGCAAGGACAGCGGGTCGCCGGACGGCATCGGCAGGGGGGCGGCGGCCACTGCCGAGCGCAGCGATTCGGCGACTTGCAGGGCCCCGTCCACGTCGGTATCGGGCAGCACCGCCACGAACTCGTCGCCGCCGATGCGGCCGAACAGGTCGCTGTCGCGCAGGCGCTCGCGGCAGGCCGCGACAACCTGCTGCAGGCAGCGATCGCCGGTGCCATGGCCGTGGTGGTCGTTGATCTGCTTGAAGTGGTCGATGTCGAAGAACAGCAGGGCGATGCGCGTCTGCTGGCGGCGACTGCGGCGCAGTTCCTGTTCGGCCATGTCGAGCAGGTGGCGGCGGTTGCTGATGTCGGTCAGCGGGTCGGTATTCGACAGCCGCTGGTATTCCTGCTTCAACTTGGCGACTTCGGTGATGTCGGTGGAGATGCCAAGCAACGACTGCACCTTGCCGTCGTCAAACAACGGGATCTTCACCGACCAGTAGTGGCGCATCTCGCCGGCGACATTGGCGAAGCTCTCTTCGCCACTGGCGCGCACGCCACCCTGGAGAACCTGGTCGTCGAGAATGGCCAAGCGTTGTGCAACGTCTGCCGGCAGCAGTTCCTCGTCGAGCCGGCCGGCGATCTGCTCGCGAGGCGCCCGGAAAAGTTCGGCGACATTGGCATTGACGTAGAGATAACGCCGCCCGACATCCTTCATGTAGACATAGGCATCGAGATTGTCGAGCACGGTATCGAGCAGGCGCTTCTGTTCGCGCACCTTGGCTTCCATCGCGCGGCTTGCAGTGATGTCGCTGGAGATGCCGCACATGCCGGTGACTCGACCGGCGGCGTCGCGCAGCGGCAGCTTGATGGTCCAGTACACCCGGGTCTCGCCGGTTTCGGCGATGACATTGGTCTCTTCGCGCTCG
>DASUOA010000407.1:0-2543 GCA_036276895.1 Arenimonas sp.
TTCGCCGGCGGCGGCGGCACCATCACCCCCGAGGAGATCCGCGAGCTGCAGGCCTACGGCGTCGAGCGCATCTACCACCCCAACGACGGCATGCACATGGGACTGGTGGCGATGATCGAGGATCTGGTCCGCCGCACCCACGCGCACCGCGTCGCCGCCGGCCGTCCGGCCGCTGTCGACCGCGACGACGAGATCAGCGTCGGCAAGATGCTCACCGCGCTCGAAGAAGGCCTGATCGACGAGAGCGAACTCGCCCACCTGCGCAAGGAGTGGCAACTCGCCGGCGGCAAGACCCCGGTCATCGGCCTCACCGGCACCGGCGGCGCCGGCAAGAGCTCGGTTACCGACGAGCTGATGAACCGCTTCCTGCAGCACTTCCCCGAGATGCGCATCGCCGTGATCTCGGTCGACCCGACCCGCCGCCGCACCGGTGGCGCCCTGCTCGGCGACCGCATCCGCATGAACTCGCTGCGCTCTAGCCGCGTCTTCATGCGCTCGATGGCCACCCGCCGCCAGCACGTGGCCACCAATGCCGTGCTGAAAGACTGCGTCGCCTTCTTGAAGGGGCAGGGCTACGACCTGGTGATGGTCGAAACCGCCGGCATCGGCCAATCGGATTCCGAGATCGTCGACCTGGTCGACTTCCCCGTCTACGTGATGACCTCCGACTTCGGCGCCCCGAGCCAGCTCGAAAAGATCGACATGCTCGACTACGCCGAGCTCGTCGTGCTCAACAAGTTCGACAAGCGCGGCGCCGAAGACGCCCTGCGCGACGTGCGCAAGCAATGGAAGCGCAACCGCGTCGCCTTCAAGATGGCCGACGAGGATGTGCCGGTCTATCCGACGATTGCCTCGCAGTTCAACGACCCCGGCGTCACCTGGATGTTCTACAACCTGTGCCGCCTGCTGCGCGAGAAAGGAAAAGGGGGTCAGAGTGCCTTTTCCAACAGCGTTCCCGCCGATGAACAGGATGCGTCACGGAAAAGGCACTCTGACCCCCTTTTCCTTTCCCCCCACTGCAACTTCGAGCCCACAGTCGACACCTCACTGAAAGAGCCCCGCGCAACGGTCCTGATTCCCGGCAGCCGCGTGCGCTACCTCGCCGAGATCGCCGAGCAGGGCCGCGCCATCAATGCCAGCATCGAGAAGCAGTCCGAAGCGGCCGATCGCGCCCAGAGCTACTGGCAATCGCTGCGCGACCTCGAAGACCCCAAGCTGCCCAAGCAGCTCGACTTCTATGACGGCAACGACCTGCTGATGCCGACCTCGGGCGCTTCGCCCAGCGGCACCGAGCGTCGCACCGGCGAGCCCGACCGTCGCAAGTTCAAGTGGGAGCTGCGCGCCGCGGCGGTCGAACAGGGCATCAGCATCGACCGCAGCCTGATCACCCTGCGCCAGCGCTACAACGACGCGCTGAAGGCCCTCACCACGGACTCGCTCAGCCTGCTGCGCGAATGGCCGACGCGCCTGAAGTCGATCACCGACGACATCGGCGAATACCAGGTGCGCGACAAAGTGCTGCGCGTCGAGAACTACCGCGAATCGCTCAGCCACCAGAAGATCCCGAAGATCGCCGCGCCCACCTACAAAAGCTGGGGCGAGCTGCTCACCTTCCTGAGCAAAGAAAACCTGCCCGGCGCCTACCCGTACACCGGCGGCGTGTATCCCTATCGCCGCAGCGGCGAAGACCCGATTCGCATGTTCGCCGGCGAAGGCACGCCCGAGCGCACCAACCGCCGCTTCCATTACCTCAGCGTCGGCCAGCCGGCCGCGCGCCTCTCCACCGCGTTCGACTCCGTCACCCTGTACGGCGAAGACCCGGCCGAGCGCCCCGACATCTACGGCAAGATCGGCAACTCCGGCGTCAGCATTGCGACGCTCGACGACATGAAGAAGCTGTACTCCGGCTTCGACCTCTGCGCACCCAGCACCTCGGTGTCGATGACCATCAACGGCCCGGCGCCGATGATCCTGGCGATGTTCATGAACACCGCCATCGACCAGCAGGTCGAGAAATACCTGCGCGAAGACCAGTCGCGCTGGGACACCGCCCACGCCAAGATCCAGAAACTCTACGAGGGCCGCCAACGCCCCGAGTATTCCGGCCCGCTGCCGGAAACCAACGACGGCCTCGGCCTCGGCCTGCTCGGCATCACCGGCGACCAGGTCGTCGAGCCCGAGGTCTACGAGCGCATCAAGGCCTATACGCTGAGCACCGTGCGCGGCACCGTGCAGGCCGACATCCTCAAGGAAGACCAGGCGCAGAACACCTGCATCTTCAGCACCGAGTTCGCCCTGCGCATGATGGGCGACATCCAGCAGTACTTTGTCGACAACAAGGTGCGCAACTTCTACTCGGTGTCGATCTCCGGCTATCACATCGCCGAGGCCGGCGCGAACCCGATCAGCCAGCTCGCCTTCACCCTCAGCAACGGTTTCACCATCGTCGAGTACTACCTGGCCCGCGGCATGGACGTGGACGACTTCGCGCCCAACCTCAGCTTCTTCTTCAGCAACGGCATGGACCCGGAGTACACCGTCAT
>DASUOA010000408.1:0-7379 GCA_036276895.1 Arenimonas sp.
CTCGTCCGGCGGTGCGGGCTCGCGCAAGCCGATGCCGGCCGCCAAGGTCAGCAGGGCCAGAGCCAACAGCCAGATCAGAGTGGCGCGGGTGCGGCGTGCGAACGCGGGCATTGAACGGCGATGGATGTTCAGGTGTGGCAAAGCCTGCCGGCGGCACTGTCGGAACCATGTCGGGGCCTGCTCCGACAGTGTCCCGACATCGTGCTGGCGACACTGCCCGTGCCCCGTTACCCTGCGGCTGCGCCGCCCATGAGTCCCTCGCATGCGCCTGCTGATCGTCGAAGACAACCGCGCGCTGGTGGCCAACCTGTTCGACTACTTCGAGTCGCGCGGCGCGCAGCTCGACGCGGCGCCAGACGGTCCCACCGGCCTGCACCTGGCCAGCACCCAGGCCTATGACGCCGTGGTGCTGGACTGGATGCTGCCGCGCATGGACGGCTGCGAAGTGCTGCGCCGCCTGCGCGAGGCCGGCTCGTCCGTGCCGGTGCTGATGCTGACCGCGCGCGACGAGTTGCCGGATAAGATCGCCGGCTTCCGTGCCGGCGCTGATGACTACCTCACTAAACCGTTCGCACTGCCTGAGCTTGAGGTGCGACTCGAGGCGCTGATGGCGCGCGCTACAGGGAAGCGCCGCTCGCCGCAGCTGCAGGTTGCCGACCTACGCCTGGACCGCGACACGCTGGAGGTCACCCGCGACGGCAAGCGCCTGCATCTCTATCCGGCCTGCCGCAAGCTGCTGGAAGTGCTGATGCTGGCCAGCCCCGCCGCCGTGACCCGGCAGCGGCTGGAAGAGGCGTTGTGGGGCGATGAGACGCCGGATGCCGATCTGCTGCGCTCGCATATTTACGACCTGCGCCGCAGTGTCGATAGTGGCTTCGACACCAAGCTGATCCACACGCTGCCGCGTGTCGGATACCGTCTGGCCTCCGAGCCTGGGGATGGCGATGGCGGCTAGACCAAGCCTGCAATGGCAACTGGCGGCTAGCCTGATCGCCTATGCCTTGCTGCTTTCGACGGCACTGTTCGTGCACGGGATGCTGGTCAACGAGCGTGCCGAGCGGATGATGTGGGAGTCGCTGCTCAACGTCGAGATGGATCATCTGTTGCTGCGTAGGGAGCAGGACCCCGACTATCGCTGGTCGGAGGTCGGTGCTGTGCGGCTGTTCGTCGAAGCTGATACGGCGCCGCTGCCGACGTTTCTGCGGGACCTGGGGCCCGGCCTGCACGACAACCAGTATTTCGACAACAACCAGTGGGTGGTGCTGGTGCGTGAGGTCGAGGGTGATCGGTTGATGCTGGCATTGGACATCGACGGGTTCGACCAGCACGAGTGGGAGCTGGCGCAGCCCATCCTCTATTCTTCGGTTGCGCTGGTGTTGCTGCTCAGCCTTGCCATCGCCTTCGGTGCGCGCCTGGCGTCACGGCCGCTGCAGCAGACGGCGCAACGGATCGGCAAGCTGCAGCCCGACGCCAGCGGCCAAAGAATCGAGATGCCGGCTCGCGCCAGTGCCGAGCTTGCGGTAGTGGTCGATGCGCTCAACGACTTCCTCGCCCGCAACGAGCGCTTCGTCGAGCGCGAGCGTGCCTTCATAGACAGCGCCAGCCACGAGTTGCGCACGCCGGTGGCGGTCATCGCCGGTGCCACCGAGCTGGCGTTGTCGCAATCGCCATCGGGAAGCGCCAGCCGCGCGCAGCTGTTGCGCATCCTGCGCACCGCACGCGGCGTCGAGCAGTTGATTTCGCTTTTGCTGGTGCTGGCCAAGGACCCCGATCGGCTGGCGACGGTCAGCGATCGCTTCGACATCGCCGAACTGCTGCCGGACATCGTCGCCGACCACGTGCATCTGTGCCGCGACAAGGATCTGCGCGTGGTGCTGGGACCCGTCGCCAGCTGCGAACTGCAGGCGCCGGTCGCGATCGTGCAGGCGGCGATCGGCAACCTGCTGCGCAATGCCATCGAGAACAGCGATCGCGGCGAAATCCACATCGCCTGCGATGAGCAGCTGCAGGTGAGCATCGAAGACCCCGGGCATGGCATGACGCCGGAGGAGATCAGCGTCATTTACGCGCGCATGGCACGCGGCGGTGGCCGCGAGAGTGGTATCGGCCTGGAGCTGATCGGCCGCCTGTGCGAGCACCTCGGTTGGCGACTCGATATCCGTTCGCTGCCCTCGCAGGGCACGCGCGTCACGCTCGACCTGTCCGGTGTGCGTGCCGCACCGGCCTGAGCCTGCGGATGCCGCTGACGGCGGATTCACGGCATCGGCGTTATGCTCGTCGCGGCCAGTCCGGAAGGAGAGCCGCCATGCATGCACGCTGTCTGATGTCCGCTGCCCTGCTGTTGCTGGCGTCGAGCCCCGGTGCTGCGGCTGCCGCGACGACGACCGCACCGACCATCGAGGAGTGGCTGGTGCCGTGGGAGAAAACGCGACCGCGTGATCCATCGGTGGCTCCGGACGGTCGCGTCTGGTTCGTCGGCCAGGTCGGCAACTACCTCGCGGTGTTCGATCCCAAGGATGCGTCGATGCAGCGCATCGAGCTGCCCGATGGCACCCGGCCGCACACCGTGCTGGTCGATGGCGAGGGTTTTCCGTGGATCGCCGGCAATGGCAACGGCACGATCCTGCGCTTCGATCCGAAGGCCGGTGCGTTCACGCGCTTCGAGGTGCCCGATACCGAGGGGCTGAAGGTAAAGGACCCGCACACCTTTGCCTTCGATGGTCGTGGCGGCCTGTGGTTCACCCTGCAACGCGGCAACGGCATCGGCCATCTCGAAATCGCCTCGGGCAGCTTCCGCATCGCTGTGCCGGCGACGGCCAACAGCCTGCCTTACGGCATCGTCAGCGACGCCCAGGGCGATGCCTGGGCGGTGGCGCTGGGCGCGCCGCTGCTGTTCTCGGTGGCGCGCGAGTCGATGCAGCTGCGCGAGATCCCGTTGCCGCGGGCGGATGCGCGCATGCGTCGCCTCGGCATGGGTGCCGATGGCAGCGTCTGGTACGCCGACTTCATGCAGGGCTGGCTCGGTCGCTACCAGCCGGGCGATGGCAGCTTCAAGGAATGGCGGACGCCCTCGGGCAAGTCCGGTCCCTACGCGATGGTCACCGACGATCGCGGCCGCGCCTGGGTGTTCGAGACGTTTCCGCAGCCCAACGTGCTGCACGGTTTCGACATGAAGACCGAGACTTGGCTGCCGGCCGCCTCTGTTCCAAGTGGTGGCGGCGTGGTGCGGCACATGGAGTACGACGCGAAGCGCAACAGCCTGTGGTTCGGCACCGACACGAACCATCTGGGGCGGGCGCAGTTGCCCTAGGGCGAATCAGGTTCGCGTGAGCGCGCCGAGATCGAACTCGAGTCGCGCTACTTCAACTTGGACCGGGCGCGCGCCAAGGCTTCGCGACCGGGAGTGGTCCACACCCCGCGCGCGCAGCGCTGGGCAATGCGAGAGCGGCGTCGATGATGGATTCGACGGACTGGCTCATCTGGAGGAGCATAGGCGCCCTCGAGGCGGCGCCTCAACCTGCCACCACCTCGGCAATCAGCTTCTCCTTGAGCAGAACCTGAGCGCGTCCTGCGTTATCCAGTGCAAACACAGCGTAGCCGTTGGAGTAAAGCACGACGCCATCCGGAGCGATGTCGAACGAGGCGACATGGGTCGCCAGCACGCGCTCTTCGCCGTTTTCGCTGCGGCTGACTAGCTGCCAGCTGGCCGGCACCAGCGAGGGGATGCCGTGGATGCGGTCGCCGCGGCGCAGCGCGGCCTCGGTATCGACGCGGCGCCCCTGCAGCAGGATCTGCTTGAGGTCGGCCTGCACCTGCGGGCCATCGGCGCCGGTCAGTGGCTTGCGCGAGTACATCAGCGAGAAGAAGTTGAGGTAGTGGAACAGCGCGCGCAGCAGTCGGAACGGAAACAGCAGTGCGTCTAGCAGAATCTGGCCGCCGCCGTAGGTATTGCCCTCGTAGGGGCGGCGGATGAACAGCAGGCTGCCGTCGGCAGCCACGCGCGGTTGCAGGTGGTCGAAACGCGGATCCTCCAGCACCGGCGTCAGGTCGCCTTTGCCGGTATCGAGCAGCTGGATCGATGCCGGGCCGCGTGCGACCACGAAACCGCCAGGGTCTCGCGCCAGTCCGCAGGACTGGAAAACGATGCGCTCCGGTTGCCCGGGAATGCCGGCCGGCGCCGAGTCGGCGGTGTCACCGCCGGTCAAAACGCGCAGGTTGTCGCCTTCGCAGTCGAGCGACACGATGTTGGCGTTGCCGCTGGCGGACTGTTGCGAGGCCAGCAGTCGCTGGCCGTCGGCGGACAGACGCAGGTCAGCGAGCATCAGATTCTGCCGGTGCAGCAAGCGGCGCTCGTCGCCGCCGTCGAGGCGCTGCTCGAACAGGCCGCCCATGCTGTGGTCGCACAGGAAGTAGAACAGCCGGCCATCGGGCGCCAGCACGGCTGAGTTGGCCTGGATCGGAAGCTCGTTGCCCGGGCCCTGGTGCATGCGCCCGGTCGCGCGCACGCTGAAGGTTGTTCCCTCCTTCCAGCTGTTGCGCTCGCGGGAGCGTTCGAGCCGGTCCATGACCGACTGAACGTGCGGGCTGTGGATCTCGCGCAGTGGCTCGTCGCGGCCGGCGTAGAACAGCTTGCCGCGCGAGACGAAGGCCAGCGCGCGCGGAACGCTGCGGCCATCGCCGGCAGGCACGGCTGCGCCGATGCTGGAGGTGGCCCCGCTGGAACGGCGCGACGCGAAGTAGGCAATGACCAGGATGAGCGCGGTGAGCGCAATCAGCAGATGCATGGGCGGAATCTACAAGGGTGCCGACAGTCATTCTCACGGTGGATGCGGTGGGGCGTCCAGAATCGCCGCGCCGAGACTCAGCCTCCGCTTGCTCCCGAGGCCTTCACCCACCCATCGTCCGAACCCTCGTGCACGCATTCGAACAGGAAACCGCTGAGATAGCGCTCGCCGGTGTCGGGCAGTATGGCGAGAATCAGGAGCTGCTCAGTCCGCGGGCTTGCGCGTATAGCGCCCATCGAACACCGTCTTCCATTCGCCGTCGGTTTCGCGCGCCTGCCAGTGCTGGCGGACGCTGCCATCGGCGTTGGGTGTCCAGGTGATGCGGTGTTCAACATCGACGCCCTTGGCATTGCGGCCGCGACCGCCCAGCACCATGGCGCCGTCCTGCAGGCCGCCTTCAAGCAGCAGCAGGGTGCCGCCGCTGTCGACCCAGGTCTGGTGCCAGACCTGGCGCGCGGCATCGAAGATGTTGAGGCTTTCGCCGGTGTAGCCGGAGGCGCCGGTGTAGCGCTCGTGCAGCACGCAGCCGTCGTACTCGCGGCTGATGCGGTTGACGCCGGCGAGCTTGCCCTCGGGCGTGTGTACTTCCCATTCGCCCAGCCAGAAATCGAACTGCCGGTGGGCGTCGCCTTCGCAGGCCGCGTTGGCGCTGCCACTGGCGCCGAGCAACAGCGAGGAGGCGAGCAGGAATCGGATCAGGATCGACATGCGGGCTCCTTCGGGATGTGGTGATCAGGGGGTGTCGAGGGATTCCAGCCAGGCGTCGTCCGAGCCCTCGTGCACGCCTTCGAACAGGAAGGTGCTGAGGTAGCGCTCGCCGGTGTCGGGCAGCATGGCGAGGATGACGTCGCCGGGCTTGGCCAGCGTGCGTGCGACGTCCAGCGCGGCGGCGAAGGTGCCGCCGGCGGAGATGCCGCAGAAGATGCCTTCCTGTTGCGCGAGGGCGCGTGCGGTGTCGCGTGCCACGACTTCATCGACTGGCAGGTTGTGGTCGAATATCTCGCGGTCGAGCACGGCCGGCACGAGGTTTGGCGTCCAGCCCTGGATCTTGTGCGGGGTCCATTCCTTGCCGGCGAGCATCGCGGCGTTGACCGGCTCGGTGGTGACGATGCGGGTGTCGGGGCGCGCGAGCTTGAGCATCTGGCCGGCGCCGGTGAGCGTGCCGCCGGTGCCCCAGCCGGTGACGAACCAGTCCAGGCGCTTGCCGGCGAAGTCCTGCAGGATTTCCGGGCCGGTGGTGTTGCGGTGGAAGGCGGGGTTGGCCGGGTTCTCGAATTGCTTGGCGAGAAAAGCGCCGTGCTTCTCGGCGAAGGCTTCCGCTCTCGCAATCATGCCGGTGGCGCGTTCGGCGGCCGGAGTGAGAATGACCCGCGCACCGAAGGCGCGCATCAGCTTGCGCCGCTCGATCGAGAAGGTCTCGCTCATGAAGGCGACGAAGCGGTAGCCGCGGGCGGCGCAGACCATCGCGAGCGCGATACCGGTGTTGCCGGAGGTCGCCTCGACCACCATCTGCCCCGGCTTGAGCAGGCCACGCTGTTCGGCATCGAGGATGATGGCGAGGGCGAGGCGGTCCTTGACCGAAGCCATCGGGTTGAAGAACTCGCATTTGACGTACATCGTCACGCCATCGGGGGCGAGCCGGTTGATGCGCACGATTGGTGTGCGGCCGATGGTGTCGAGGATGCTGTCAACGATCATGGCGTGGGCTCCGGCTCGGCTTGCATTGGCAGAACGGGCGATGCGGCGGCATCGGGCAACAGTGCGGAGGCTCGCTGCCAGCGGTTGATGATCTGGCAGAACAGGTCGGCGGTCCGTTCGGTGTCGTACACCGCCGAGTGCGCTTCGCCGCCGTCCCAGTCCAGCCCGGCCGCCTGTACGGCGCGGCTGAGCACGGTCTGGCCGAAGGCCATGCCGGCCAGGGTCACGGTGTCGAAGGTGGAGAACGGGTGGAAGGGGCAGCGCTTGTGTTGCACGCGCGCCACCGCCGCGTTGAGGAAGCCGAGGTCGAAGCT
Source organism: Arenimonas sp. (assembly GCA_036276895.1). Classification (GTDB taxonomy): domain Bacteria; phylum Pseudomonadota; class Gammaproteobacteria; order Xanthomonadales; family Xanthomonadaceae; genus Arenimonas. The sequence goes on from DASUOA010000408.1 coordinate 6,797, forward strand.
GGCGTTGTGGCCGACGAGAATGGCGCGGGTGCAGCCGGCCTGTTTCATCGCCTTGCGCACCGGGACGAAGATGCGGTCGAGGGCTTCGCGTTCGGGGACGGCGTCGCGGAAAGGGTGGTCGATGTCGATGCCGGTGATTTCCAGCGACTTCGGGTCGATTTCGCTGCCGGGGAAGGGCTGCACGTGAGTGCTGATGGTGGCGCCGCGTCGCAGCAGGCCGTCGTCGCCGAGTTCGATCGGGATGGCGGCGATTTCCAGCAGGGCGTGGCGGTAGCAGTCGAAGCCGCCGGTTTCGACGTCGACCACGACCGGCAGGAAGCCGCGGAAGCGCGCGGACATGCGCGGCGCGGGGGCTGGAGAATTCATTTCGGCAGGATAGCAGAGCGGGTGCTGGGCTCCGGGGTGCGAGCGTGGCGCGGGTAGCCGCTCCGCCGCCCCCGGCGCGGCCGAACTCGCGCAGTTGGCGCTTGTATGTTTGAAGGCGCTGGGGTGGAGAGACTTGTTGGGCTATCGGCCGCCACAACGGACCGACCGTCTTGAGTGATCTCCCGCCCCGCCTTCCAGCGTCAATGAGGAACTGAGC
>DASUOA010000409.1:0-5085 GCA_036276895.1 Arenimonas sp.
AAGAACCCCAACGCCACCCGCTACGAGCGGCTCAGCTACGACGATGTCATCGCCCGCAACCTGCAGGTGATGGACACCGCCGCCTTCGCCTTGTGCCGCGACAATGGCATCCCGCTGCGCATCTACGACATGATGCAGCCCGGCGCGCTGATGCGGATCCTGCGCGGCGAACCGCTCGGCACCATCGTGCAGCAGGTCGCCTGATCCCGACCCCCTATACTTCCCGCCTTACGCCTTCCGCGCGGAGCTGAACATGTTCAACGAAATCAAGAAAGACGCTGAGACCCGCATGACCAAGAGCCTGGACGCGCTGCGCTTCGAGCTGCAGCACGTGCGTACCGGCCGCGCAAGCACAGCGCTGGTCGACACGCTGCGGGTCAACTACTACGGCTCCGACGTGCCGCTGTCGCAAGTCGCCACGGTGGCGGTGGCCGACGCGCGCTCGCTGGTGATCACGCCGTGGGAGAAGGCGATGGTCGGCGCTGTCGAGAAGTCCATTCTCGCTTCCAACCTTGGCCTGACGCCGAACACGGCTGGCCAGGTGATCCGCATCAACCTGCCGCCACTCACCGAAGAGCGCCGCAAGGAGCTGTCCAAGCACGTGCACCACGAAGGCGAGAACGCCAAGGTGGCGGTGCGCAACGTGCGCCGCGACGCCATCCAGCAGGTCAAGGAGCTGCTCAAGGAGAAGCACATCTCCGAGGACGAGGCGCGCAAGTACGAGGACGAAGTGCAGAAACTGACCGATAAGTTCGTCAAGGATGTCGACGAGGTGGTCAAGGGCAAAGAGCAGGAACTGCTGGCGGTCTGAGCCGGCATGTCCGCCGTCGAATCTCCGGCCGCGCGCAAACCGCGGCATATCGCCGTCATCATGGACGGCAACGGCCGCTGGGCGCAGCGTCGCGGTCGCGCGCGCAGCCTCGGCCATCGCGCGGGCGTGCGCGCGGTCAAGATCTGCGTCGAGTTCTGCCTGCGCGAAGGCATCCAGGCACTGACGCTGTTCGCGTTCTCCAGCGAAAACTGGAACCGCCCGCAAGAGGAAGTCGGCGCGTTGATGCGGCTGTTCCTGCGTATGCTCGATTCCGAGATCGACGAGCTGCACCGGCAGCACATCCGGATCCGTTTCATCGGCGAGCGCGGCCCGTTCCCGCAGGCCATCCGTGAGCGCATGCAGCGCGCGGAAGCACTGACCGCCGGCAATCGCGGCCTACAGCTGTGCATCGCCGCCGGCTACGGTGGCCGTGGCGACATCGCTCGCGCCTGCCGCGAGCTTGCCTTTGAAGTCGCCTCCGGCCGCCTGTCGCCCGACGCCATCGACGAAGCGCTGATCGCGGCGCGGATGAGTCTGGCCGACCTGCCGGCACCGGACTTGTTCATCCGCACCGGCGGCGACCTGCGCATCAGCAACTTCCTGCTCTGGCAACTGGCGTACACCGAGCTGTGGTTCACCGAAACGCTCTGGCCGGATGTCGATGACGCGCTGCTGCAATCCGCACTGCGCGACTACGCCGAACGTGAGCGCCGCTTCGGCCTGACCAGCGAGCAACTGCCGCAGGAGCGTCACGCATGAGTCGCCGGCAGCGGGTGGTAACTGCCGCGGTGCTGGCGCCGGTCGCGATCGGCAGCGTGCTGCTGCTGCCGACGCACTGGTTGGCTGCCGCGACGGCCCTGCTGCTGCTCGCCGGCCTGTGGGAATGGACGCTGCTCGCCGGTCTGACCGATCGAGTGCCGCGTGCCACCTACCTGCTGGCCAATGCGGCGATGATGGCGGCTCTGGCCTGGTCGGCCGGACCCGTCCTGTTTCCACTCAAGCTGCTCAGCCTGATAGGCGTGCTGTGGTGGCTGCTCGCGCTGATCTGGCTGTGGCGTTCGCGCTTCGCCGCGGCCGACAGCTCCGGCGCGCGCATGCTCAAGCTGCTGGTCGGCAGCCTGTGTGTACTGCCTGCCTGGGCGGCGCTGATCTGGCTGCACGCAGGCAGCGAACACGGCGCACGCTGGGCGCTGCTGGCGCTGATGCTGGTCTGGGCCGCCGACAGTGGCGCCTATTTCGCCGGCATGCGATTCGGACGGCACAAGCTGGCGCCCACGATCAGCCCGGGCAAAAGCTGGGAAGGCGTCTGGGGTGGTGCGGCGGCCACACTGCTGCTGGCCGCACTGGCCTGGCCGCTGCTGGGGTTGGAACTCGACGCCGTACCAGCCCTGCTGCTGCTGACACTGGTTGTCACCGCGATTTCGGTCGCCGGCGATCTGTTCGAAAGCCTGATGAAGCGGCACTCCGGCATCAAGGATTCAGGCTCGGTGATTCCTGGCCACGGCGGTCTGATGGACCGACTCGACAGCCTGCTGGCGGCATTGCCGGTATTCGCGGTGGGCAAAGCGTGGCTGGGGCTATGAAGCGCGTCGCGCTGCTCGGCGCAACCGGTTCGATCGGCGCCTCGGCACTGGATGTCATCGCCCGGCATCCCGATCGCTATGTGATTGATGCGCTCAGCGCGCACCGGAACGTCGATGCCTTGCTGCATCTGTGCGCGCGCTTCCGGCCGCGCGTGGCAGTCATCGCTGATGCCGCTGGCTACGCGGCACTGCGGGACGGCTTGCAGACATTGGGGCTGGATACCCAAGCCGCCTGCGGCAGCGAAGCGCTGGACGAGATCGCCGCGACGGGGGAGAACGACACCGTGATTGCCGCCCTGGTCGGCGCCGCCGGTGTTGCCTCGACGCTCGCGGCGGCACGCGCCGGCAAGCGCCTGCTGCTGGCCAACAAGGAATCGGTGGTGCTCGCCGGCGACCTGCTGATGCGTGAAGCACGCGATCACGGCGCCATGCTGATTCCGATAGACAGCGAGCACAACGCCATCTTCCAGTGCCTGCCGGCTGACGGCAGTCGCGGAGGTATCCGGCGCCTGCTGCTGACCGCATCCGGCGGGCCGTTCCGAGGGTGCTCGCGCGCCGAACTCGAATCGGTGACGCCCGAGCAGGCCTGCGCCCATCCGAACTGGAGCATGGGCCGAAAGATCTCCGTTGATTCCGCCACCTTGATGAACAAGGGGCTGGAAGTCATCGAGGCGCACCACCTGTTCAGCATCGCCCCCGATCGGATCGAAGTGGTGGTGCATCCGCAAAGCGTCATTCATTCTCTGGTTGATTACGTCGACGGCTCGGTGCTGGCGCAGCTCGGCAACCCGGACATGCGCACCACGCTAGCCTGTGGTCTCGCCTGGCCCGAGCGGATCGAGTCGGGCGTCGCACCACTGGACCTCGCGACAATCGGACGCTTCGATTTCGCCGCACCCGATCACGATGCCTTCCCCTGCCTTGGCCTGGCCTTTGCCGCGTTGCGCGCCGGCGGCACCGCCGCGGCGACGCTCAACGCGGCCAACGAGATCGCGGTTTCAGCCTTTCTTCAGGGCCAACTCGCTTTCCTAGGGATTCCCAGGCTGATCGAAACCTGCATGGCCGCCCTGCCGCCCGAACCTGCCGACAGCCTTGCCCACCTGCTCGATGCCGACGCCCGCGCCCGGCGCGAGGCGCTGCGCCGGTTGCCCGAGGTGGCCGGTCGATGAGCGAATTCGTCGGCTCGGTGTGGTGGTTGATCGTCAGTCTCGGTGTGCTGGTGACCTTCCACGAGTTCGGCCACTACTGGGTCGCGCGGCGTTGCGGCGTTCGTGTGCTGCGCTTTTCCGTCGGATTCGGGCGTCCGCTGTGGAAGCGGGTCGGCAAGGACGGTACCGAATGGGTAGTCGCTGCCCTGCCGCTCGGGGGCTACGTCAAAATGCTCGACGGCCGCGAGGGCGATGTGGCGCCGGAGGAGCGTGCGCAGGCCTTTGACGGCCGCCCGATCGGACAGCGCATCGCCATCGTGGCCGCCGGCCCTCTGGCCAACCTGCTGCTGTGCGTTGGCCTGCTGTGGCTGATGTTCGTGATCGGAAAACCCGACTTCGCGCCTGAAATCGGTCGCGCCAGCGGCGTGTCCGCCGAGGCGGGGCTGCGTCATGGCGACCGCATCATGGCCGTCGGCGACCGCGAAGTCGCCACCTGGACCGCCACCGGTATCGCCTTGGCCGCGGCCATCGGCGACCAGGCGCCCGTGATCCTGCGCGTGCGCACCGCCGATGGCGGCGAGGTGCAGCGCGTGCTGCCGCTCGATCGCACCGACCTCGACCTGCAGGAAACCCGCCCACTGCAGACCCTCGGCCTGCTGCCAAAGCAATGGCTGCTGCCCGCCGTGGTCGGCGAAGTGGCGCCCGACAGCGCCGCCAGCGGCCTGCTGCGGCCCGGCGATCGCCTGCTGGCCTTGCAGGGCCAAGCCATCGATGCCTTCGACCATCTCTCCCCGCTGCTGCAAAAACTAGCCCCGAACGGCGACCCGCTGCAACTCGATATCGAACGCGACGGCCAGCGCCTGAGCCTTTCTGTGCAACCGCGCGCGGTCGAGGAAAACGGCGAGACCCGCTGGCTGCTGGGCGTGCGCCCCGCGCCGGCGCGCGCCGAGCACGACGCCCTGCTCCGCCACGGGCCGGTGGCGGCGATTCCGGCTGCCGCCAGGGAAACCCTGCATATGGGCGGCGACACCCTGAAAATGCTGTGGCGGATGCTCACCGGACGCGCATCGCTGGAGAACATTTCCGGGCCGATCACCATCGCCCAGGTGGCCAATTCCAGCGCGGATCTGGGCCTGGCATGGTTCCTCTACTTCCTCGCCCTGCTCTCCCTGAGCCTGTGCATCATCAACCTGCTGCCGATTCCCGTCTTGGACGGTGGCCACCTGCTGTATTACCTTATCGAGCTTGGTCTGGGCCGACCGCTCGGCGAGCAGGTGCTCGTTGCCGGCCAATACATCGGCATGGCGCTGTTGGCCGGCCTGATGGGATTGGCCTTCTACAACGACATCCTCCGCCTGGTTTCCTGACCCCACAACCCGCCGACGCCCCGCGTCAGCCACTCATGGATCGAAGATGACGCGACCCCACGTTCGCCGCTGCCTGCTCGCCCTCGCCCTTTCCGCCGCCCTGTCCGGACAGGCGCTGGCGCAGCAGTTCGACAGTTTCACCGTAAGCGACATCCGGGTCGAAGGCCTGCAGCGCA
>DASUOA010000410.1:0-6087 GCA_036276895.1 Arenimonas sp.
GCATCCTCGAGCACGACAACCAGGTGGTGCGCCGTTTCTTCGCGCTCGACACCCAGACCTACAAGGCTGGCGCGCTCGACGTGAAGACCAAGGAGCTGCTCGGCCTGGTCGCCTCGATGGTGCTGCGCTGCGACGACTGCATCAGCTACCACGTGGCCCAGTGCAAGCAGGCCGGTGCCAGCCGCGAGGAGCTGTTCGAGACTTTCAGCGTCGCCCTGGTGGTGGGCGGTTCGATCGTCATCCCGCACCTGCGTCGCGCCGTCGATTTCCTCGACCGGCTCGAATCGGGCGCCGCAGACGCACCCGGAGCCGCGCACGATCACGGCTGAACCGCGGCGCGCCGCGTTGACCGGAATCAAACGGCCGGGGCCGGGTGCCTTGGCCGTTCTGGCATAATGAGCACCCCTTCGCCGCCGTACGGGCGGCGTTTTTCCTGAAGAAGAACAAGCTCTTATGACCCAGACCATCGCGGTGATCCGTGGCGACGGCATCGGCCCGGAAATCATGGATGCCACCTTGCAGGTGCTCGACGCCCTCGGTGCCGGCCTGAACTACGTCGATGTCGATGCCGGCCTCGTCGCTTACGAAAAGTGCGGCGAGTTGCTGCCAGCGGCCACGCTGGATGCCATCCACAAGCGCCGTATCGCGCTCAAGAGCCCGCTCACCACGCCGGTCGGCGAGGGCTTCTCCTCGATCAACGTCGAACTGCGCAAGCGCTTCGACCTGTACGCCAACGTGCGTCCGGCGATCAGCTTCCCCAGTACCAAATCGCGCTACGAGAACATCGATCTCATCACCGTGCGCGAGAACACCGAGGGCGCTTACATCGGTGAAGGCCAGGCGGTGTCGGCCGACGGCGAGACCGCGACCCTGACGCAGAAGGTGACCCGCCGTGGCTCCGAGCGCATCGTCCGCTACGCCTTCGACCTGGCGCGCCGCGTCGGTCGCAAGAAGGTCACCATTGTGCACAAGGCGAACATCCTGAAGTCGACTTCGGGGTTGTTCCTCAAGACGGCGCGTGCGGTCGCCGCCGAGTATCCCGATATCCAGTGCGACGAGATGATCGTCGACGCCTGCTGCATGAAGCTGGTGATGCAGCCCGAGCGCTTCGACGTGATCGTCACCACCAACCTGTTCGGCGACATCATCTCCGACCTCTGCGCCGGCCTGGTTGGCGGCCTTGGCCTCGCGCCGGGCGCCAACATCGGCACCGAAGCGGCGATCTTCGAAGCCGTGCACGGTTCGGCGCCGGACATCGCCGGCCAGGGCATCGCCAATCCGGTCGCACTGATGCTGGCGGCAGGGCAGATGCTCGACCACCTCGGCATGGTCGACAAGGCGACGCGCCTGCGCACGGCCATCGTCGAGACCATGCGCGCCAAGGACAACCTGACGCCGGATCTCGGCGGCACGGGTACCACGCAAAGCTTCGCCAAGGCCATCGCGGCGCGCGTTCGCGGCTGATCGGGTGGTTCCGTAAGGAAAGAAAAAGGCGCCCAGTGGGCGCCTTTCTCGTTGCCGCTTGGGGAAGGCCAATCAGTCGGTCGCTTCGCGACTACGCCCGCTGCGCGGGCTGCGATGCACAAGGACGTGCGAGTGCCGCGTGCGCAGGATGCGCAGGAGCGGCCGCTTTCGCTTCGCTCAGTCGCGCGACTGCAGCTTGGCCAGCAGGCGCAGGATTTCCAGATACAGCCACACCAAGGTCACCATCAGTCCGAAGGCGCCATACCACTCCATGTACTTCGGTGCGCCGGCTTCGGCACCGGACTCGATGAAGTCGAAGTCGAGCACCAGGTTCAGCGCGGCGATCACCACCACGAAGGCGGAGAAGGCGATGCCCATCCAGCTCGACTCGTGGATGAAACCCATGCCCTCGAAGCCGAACAGGCGCAGGCCAATGTTGACCAGGTAGAGCAGGGCGATGCCGCCGGTCGCGGCGACTACGCCAAGCTTGAAGTTCTCGGTGGCCTTGATCAGCCCGCTGCGATAAGCGACCAGCAGCGCGGCCAGCGTGCCGAAGGTCAGGCCGACCGCCTGCATGACGATGCCGGGAAACTGCGCCTCGAACAGCGCCGAGATGGCGCCGAGGAACAGGCCTTCGATCAGCGCGTACAGCGGTGCGGTGACGGGAGCCCAGGTCTTCTTGAACACGGTGATCAACGCGAGTACGAAACCGCCGATGCCGCCGACCAGCACCAGCGGCATCAGGTTGCCGGCGGTTTCGGGGTTGCCGACCTGCATCCAGGCGAAACTGGCGGTGACCAGGCTGAGAATCAGCAGGATCGCGGTTTTGGTGACCGTGCCCTCAAGCGTCATGGTCTCGCCGCTGCGGCTGATGACCTGGCCGGAGCCGGCGTCGAGGAAGGTGTTTTCGTTGAGGGCGGGATTGCCACTGCGCATCGGGGTGGTCCTTAGAGTTCGGGTGGAAGCCGGGGCTAACCCTGCCGGGTCTGCCAGCAATGGTCAAGGACGGCGAGCGTCGTCCGGCCCGGGCGGTAGGCGCCCTCCAGGGCGCCGTGTACGTAATCGGCGGCGGCGTCGCAGGCCTCGGGCAGCGACAGGCCGCGGCACAGCTGCGCGGCGATGGCCGCCGATAGCGTGCAGCCGGTGCCGTGGCCGTCGACGGCGAGACGGTCCTGGATGAACTCGGCGGCGGTGCTGCCGTCATCGAAGCGGTCGATCACCTCGTCGCCCTGCGGCAGGTGTCCGCCCTTGAGCAGCACTGCCTTGGCGCCCAGCCGCAGCAGCTCGCCCATCGCCGCCTCGGCGGCGGCCGCATCGGCAATGCGGTGGCCGAGCAGCAGTTCGGCCTCGGGGATATTGGGCGTGATCAGCGTCGCCAAGGGCAGCAGGCGCAAGCGCAACGCATCGAGGGCGTCGCCCTGCAGCAGCGCGGCACCGCTGCTCGCCACCATCACCGGGTCGAGCACCACCTGCGGTGGGCGCTGTTGCGCCAGCGCCTCGACGACAGCTTCGATCACCTCGGCATTGGCGAGCATGCCGATCTTCACCGCGCCGATGTTGAAGTCATCGAAACAGGCATCGATCTGCGCGTGCAGGAATCCGATGGGCGGCACATGGATGGCGCTCACGCCGCGGGTGTTCTGCGCCGTCAACGCGGCGATCGCCGACAGCCCGTGCACGCCGTGTGCGGCAAAGGTCTTGAGGTCGGCCTGGATGCCGGCGCCGCCGCCGCTGTCGGAGCCGGCGATGGTGAGGGCGGAGAGCGGGCGGGAATCGTGATTCATGGCCGTGTGGCTCCAAGACGAGGTCGGCGCCGACAACGAGCGTCGACGGTACCCCGCAGCCGCCGTGCCGGTCTCCCGTGACGACATGCTAGCGGATGCAGTGTGGCGGCGGCGATGGCGGAATCAGCCGGCGCTGCTGCTCAGCGTCGCTGCCAGCTTGCGCGCCGACTCGAAGTCGGGCGCGAAGTGCAACTCGCCCGGGCGCTCGTGCAAACCCATGCGCGTGGCCACGGCCGCCGGTTGCGCATGCAGGCCCGACACCACCAGCACGATGCCTTCGCGGCGGCAGCGCTCAGCCAGGCCTTTCAGTGAATGCACGCCGCTGGCATCGATGAAAGGCACCAGCCGCATGCGCAGGATGAAGACCCTGGGCTTGTTGAAAAACTGGTCCATCAAGCCGTCGAGCCGGTTGGCGGCGCCGAAGAACAAGGGCCCGCTGATCTGGTAGACCTCGACACCGGGCGGCAGCGCATCGCGCTGGTGGCGGTCGGCCTCGCGCAAGGCATCGTCGCTGTCGCTTTCATCGCGTTCGATCAGCTCGACGCCGGCACTGACTTCGACCATCTGCGCCATGCGATGCATGAAGGCGAAGGCGGCGACCACCATGCCGACCTCGATCGCCAGCGTGAGGTCAACGAAGACCGTCAGCAGGAAAGTGAGCAGCAGCACCAGCTTGTCGCCGCGAGGCGCCAGCTTGAGCGTGTGCCGGAAATGGCCGTGGTCGCTCATGTTCCAGGCCACCACCACCAGCACGCCGGCCAGCGCCGGCAATGGCACGTAGGCAGCCCACTCGGCGGCGAACAGCACGAAGGCGAGCAGGAAGCCGGCATGCAGGATGCCGGCGAAGGGCGAGCGGGCACCGGCGCGGATGTTGGTCGCGGTGCGGGCGATGGCGCCTGTTGCCGGCAGGCCGCCGAACAATGCCGAGCCGGCATTGGCGAGGCCCTGTGCGATCAGCTCGGTGTTGGCACGATGGCGGCTGCCGGTCATGCTGTCGGCGACCACGGCCGAGAGCAATGATTCGATACCGGCCAGGAAGGCGATGGTCAGCGCCGCTGGCGTCAGCTCCCACAGCCGCGCGGCAGTCACTTCCGGCCAGACAAACTTCGGCAGCGCCGCCGGAATACCACCGAACACCGAGCCGATGGTCTCGACAGGAATATCGGCGAGCGCCACCAGCACCGAGGCAGCCACCACCGCGACCAGAAAACCCGGGGCCGACGGCGCCAGCCGGCGGATACCGACGATCGCGGACACGCAGCCCAGCGCCAATGCCAGTGCCCAGGGATTGAAGCTGTGCAGATGTGCGGCCAACACCTGCAGCTTCGGCAGGAAATCCGCCGGCACATCATCCACCTGCAGGCCGAGCAGATCCTTGAACTGGCTGGCGAGGATGATCACCGCGATGCCGGCGGTGAAGCCGGTGATCAGCGGCTGCGGCATGTACTTCATCAAGGTGCCGACGCGCAGCAGGCCGGCGACGACCAGGATCACGCCGGCCATCAAGGTCGCCAGGATCAGCCCGTCAAAGCCATGGGTGGCGATGACCGCGTACACGATCGGGATGAAGGCGCCGGTTGGGCCGCCGATCTGGTAGCGCGAGCCGCCGAGGGCGGAGATCAGGAAGCCGGCGATGATGGCGGTGGTCAGCCCCGCCTGCGGCGTGGCGCCGCTGGCGACCGCCAAGGCCATTGCCAAGGGCAGGGCGACGATGGCGACGGTCAGCCCTGCAAGCAGGTCGGCTCGAAGATCGCGGATGCCATGGCCGCTGCCGAAAGTGTCGGCGAAAGCCGGCTGGAAATGTCGCGCCAGACGCTTCACGAGCCGCGCTCCTTCAGCCGCACGCCGCGTCCCTGGGCTTGGCTGATCTGGCCGTTGCCGACCAGCTCGACCCCGGCGGCATCCAGGGCTTCGACCACCTTGGTCAGGGTGTCGACCACCCCGCGCACCGTGCCCTGGCTCGCTTCCATGCGCTGGATGGTGGGCAGGGACACGCCGGCCAGTTCGGCCAGGGTTTTCTGGTCGATGCCGAGCAGGGCGCGCGCGGCACGCAACTGGGCGGAGGAGATCATGCCGGCACTCCGGAAGTGGTGGCCATTATCTGACCACCACGATCCGGCACAATGCAAGCCTCATGTGCTCATTGTGATGTTTGAAACATCAACATTGTCGACGCCCCCGCGCGGGGGCGCCGCAACGTCCCGTACTTACAGGACTTCCGAGGCGTAATCGGCCAATCGTGAGCGCTCGCCACGGCGCAGGGTGATGTGGGCGCTGTGGGCCCAGTCCTTGAAGCGGTCGACCGCGTAGGTCAGGCCCGAGGTGGTCTCGGTCAGGTACGGAGTATCGATCTGTTCGACATTGCCCATGCAGATGATCTTGGTGCCCGGGCCGGCGCGGGTGATCAGGGTCTTCATCTGCTTCGGCGTGAGGTTCTGCGCCTCGTCGACGATCACGTAGCGGCTGAGGAAGGTGCGGCCGCGCATGAAATTCATCGAGCGGATCTTGATCCGCGAGGCGAGCAACTCGTTGGTGGCGCCGCGGCCCCAGCTGCCGTGGTCGTCGGTGTGGGTCAGCACTTCGAGGTTGTCGGTCAGCGCGCCCATCCACGGCGTCATCTTCTCTTCCTCGGTGCCGGGCAGGAAGCCGATGTCCTCGCCGACCGAGACAGTGGCGCGGGTCATGATGATCTCGCGGTAGCGCTGGATGTCCATGGTCTGCGTGAGGCCCGCGGCCAGCGCCAGCAGGGTCTTGCCGGTGCCGGCCGTGCCGAGCAGCGTGACGAAATCGATCTCCGGGTCCATCAGGGCGTTGAAGGCGAAGTTCTGCTCGCGGTTGC
>DASUOA010000411.1:0-4374 GCA_036276895.1 Arenimonas sp.
GCGCGTTGGAGCAGCACGGACATCGAGCCGCAGCGCGTCATCGCCGACGGCGCTGATGGTGCCGCCGACGCATTGGCCAAGCGCGACGCCATCGCCGTCGATGTCGGTGAGCCCGGTCCGCGCACCGTGCTGGTCAGCGGAATTTCCAGCGCCGACGACTACACACGGGTGATGGGCTATCTGCAGACCCTGGCGGTGGTGCGCGAGCTCGAGGTGCTGTCTGCCGAGCCTGACCGATTGCGCGTGCGCCTTGACCTGGCGGTCGGCGAGCGCGGATTCGCCGCGCTGGTCACCAGCGGACAGGTCCTTGACGAAGAAGCGTCGCTTGCCGACGGCAGCTTGCGCTACCGTTTGCGGCGATGAATCCACGGCACTGGCCGAACCTGATCACCGCCTTGCGCGGCGCCTTGGCGCTGCCGTTGCTGTGGCTCATCCTGGAACAGCATTACCTGGCCGCGCTGGGTCTGCTGGTGCTGGCGGGCGCCAGCGATGCGGTGGACGGTTATCTCGCCAAGTGCAACGGCTGGCAAACGCGACTGGGCGCGGTGCTCGACCCGATCGCCGACAAGCTGCTGTTGACGGCGGCGATCTTCGCGCTGTGGCAGGTGGCGGCGATGCCGGTGGATCTGCTTCTGCTCATGCTCGGCCGAGATGCACTGCTCGGCGTCGGCGCGCTGCTGTGGTGGTGGCGATTCGGGGCATTTACGCCGGAGCCCAGTCGCTTCGGCAAGTTGGCTACCTTCGCGCAGATCCTGCTGGTCGGCGGATTGCTGCTGCACCGCTCAGGGCTCGATCTGCCGCTCGACCTGCGCATCGGATTGATCGGCGCCGCCGCCGTCTTCACCGCCGCAAGCGGACTCGACTACCTTGTCCGTTACAGCCTGCGCGCCTGGCGCGGGCAGGAGAGCGATGCATGATTCCGTCCATGACCACCGCGCAGAACCGCCGCCAATGGCAATGGCTGCTGCTGGCCGTGCTGCTTGGCGCCGCCGTGTGGCTGCTGGCGCCGATCCTGACGCCGTTCGTGCTGGCGGCACTGCTGGCCTGGTTGGGTGACCCGCTGGTGGCGCGGCTGGAACGCGCCGGGCGCTCGCGCAGCACCGCGGTGATCCTGGTGTTCAGCCTGATGAGCCTGGTGCTGCTGCTCGGCCTGCTGCTGCTGGTGCCGTTGGTGGAAGGGCAGATCCATCGTTTCGTGCAATGGCTGCCGCGCTTTGCCGCCTGGCTCTCCGGCACCGCAGTGCCGTGGCTGGAGCAGCGCTTTGGCCTGGAGCTGGCCGGTTATGTCGACCCCAGCCAGTTGATCGAGCTGGTCAAACAGCATTGGCAGCAGGCCGGCGGCATCGCTGCGACGGTGATGGGCGGGCTGTCGAAGTCGGGCATGGCGGTCATGCTGTGGGTCACCAACCTGGCGCTACTGCCGGTGCTGACCTTTTACTTCCTGCGTGATTGGCGGCCGATGATGGAGCGCGTCCGCGAGCTGCTGCCGCGGCCGCTGGAGCCGACCATCGTCGATCTCGCCAAGCAGTCCGACGGCGTGCTCGGTGCTTTCCTGCGCGGCCAGCTCAGCGTGATGTTCGCGCTGGGCCTGATTTACGCCACAGGGCTGTGGGCGGTGGGCGTCGACCTCGGCATCCTGATCGGCCTGGTCGCTGGTCTGGTCAGCTTCGTGCCGTATCTGGGTGCCGTGGTCGGCATCGGCGCCGGCGTCATCGCCACCCTGGTGCAGCATGGCGACGTCACCCACCTGGTACTGGTGCTGGCGGTGTTCATGATCGGGCAGACGCTCGAGAGTTTCGTGCTGACGCCGTGGCTGGTCGGCGACCGCATCGGCCTGCATCCGGTGGCGGTGATCTTCGCGATCATGGCCGGCGGCCAGCTGTTCGGATTCCTCGGCGTGCTGTTGGCGTTGCCGGTGGCCGCGGTGGTGCGGGTGCTGCTGGCCTTCATGCACGAGCGTTACCTCGCCAGTCATGCCTACGGTGCCGGGGAGGAGAAACCGGGGTCAGAGTGCACTTCCGCTCCCGACCAAGCCGAGATTGCTTCCAGCTCTTCCGTGGCAAAAGTGCACTCTGACCCCGGTTTTTCCTCCCAGCCGGGCGACGTGGAAAGGCCCGACGTGTGAACGCGCAACTGCCGCTGGCCTTCCGATTTCCGCCGGACCAGCGCTTCGAAACCCATGTCGGTGATGACGCCGCCTGCGCGGCGCTGCGCATGTTGGCGCAGGACGAACAGACCAACCCGCACTTCCTGTCCGGCCCCGCCGGCAGCGGCAAGACACACCTGTTGCTGGCCTGTTGCGCGGCCGCGCAGGCACACGGCCGACAGGCACGCTACCTGCCGCTGGCCAGTCTCGCGGGCAACCTGTCGCAGGCGCTCGACGGCCTCAACGCCGATCTGGTCTGCTTCGACAGCCTCGAAGCCGTCGCCGGACAGCGCGACGACGAAGTGGCGTTGTTCCATGCCCACAACCGCCTGCGTGCCGAAGGCTGCAATCTGGTCTACGCCGCGCGCGCCAATCCGCAGGCATTGGGCCTGGTATTGCCGGACCTGCAGTCGCGGCTGGGACAGTGCACCCGCATCGTGCTCGATGTGCTCGACGATGCCGGTCGTCGCGCGGTGTTGCAGCAACGCGCCGCGCGCCGTGGGCTGGCACTCGATGACGCGGTGCTCGACTACCTGTTGCGACGGGTCGGTCGTGACCTCGCCGGACTGACGGCGCTGTTCGAGCGGCTCGACCGCGAGAGCCTGGCGGCGCAGCGGCGCATCACCATTCCGTTTCTGCGCCAGCTGCTCGGCGGATAAGCGGGTTCAGCCGGCGCGCAGCGTCGCGTCGAGTTCGGCCAGTCGCTCCGGCGTGCCAACGTCAGTCCAGCGGCCACGGAAGTGCTCGCCGCGGATGGCACCGCTGGCCATGTGCGCACGCAGGATCGGCGCCAACTTGAAGCGCGGCGGGTGAGTATCGATGCCTTCGATATTGCCCACGTGCAGGCGCCAATCGGCGAGCAGCTCGGGGCGGAACACGCCGATGCCGGCGTAAGTCAGCCGGAGGCCGCCGCCGTCGCGCACGTGGCCGTCTTCGCCCAGAGCGAAGTCACCGGCGGGCGCAAAGGCCGGCGGATCGACCAGCACCAGGTGCGCGAGCCCTTCCGGATCGCGCGGCAGTCGCGCGAAATCGTAATCGGTCCAGACATCGCCGTTGACCAGCACGAACGGTGCTTGGCCCAGCAAGGGCAATGCGTTCAGCATGCCGCCACCGGTTTCCAGCGGTTCTGCGCCTTCGAAGCGGTAGTGCAGGCGCAGCCCCCAGCGACCACCATCGCCGAGCTGTTCGGGGAAGCGCTGCGCCAGCCAGCTGGTGTTGATCACCACCTCGTCGACGCCAAGTGCCGCGAGTTTCTCCAGATGCCATTCGATCAGCGGCTTGCCGCCGACCGGCAACAGCGGCTTGGGCGTGGTCAGCGTCAGCGGTCGCATCCGCTCGCCCTTGCCGGCTGCGAACAGCAGCGCTTTCATGCCGCTGCCAGGGTGATGTCGCGCTCGCCCAGGACGCGTTCGAGCAGGGCGATCAAGGGCGCGGTTTCCGGATAGCGGCGCCCGATGTCGCGGGTATAGCGCCACACCAGCGGCAGGTCGTTCAGATAGCCGGCCTTGCCGTCGCGGTACCAGAGGCGGCAGAAGATGCCCAACACCTTGATGTGCCGTTGCAGCCCCATCAGGTCGAAGGCGCGCTGGAAGTGCTCGCTGTCGGGCACCGCGAAGCCCGCGTCGCGCAGGCGCAGGCGGTAGCCCTCGGCCCAGGCGCGCACGCGGGCGTCGGGCCATTCGATGTAGCAGTCGCGCAGCAGCGAAACCAGATCGTAGGTGACCGGCCCGCGGACGGCATCCTGGAAATCCACAATGCCGGGGTTGCTGCTGTCGACGATCAGCAGGTTGCGCGAATGGAAGTCGCGATGCACGAAGGCCTGAGGTTGCCGCAGCGCACTGTCGACCAGGGCGCGGAAGGCCGACTCGATGACGTCCCATTCCTCGCATTCCGGCGTATAGCCCAGATGCCGTTGCAGAAACCAGGTCGGCATCAGCTCCATCTCGGCGACCAGGCGCGCCTCGTCGTAGGCGGGCAGGTCACTGGCATCGATACCGGCTTGCATGCGCAGCAGCGCATCCATCGCATCGCTGTACAGGGCGTCGACGTGAGCCGTGTCCAGTGCTGGCAGGTACAACGCGTCGCCGAGATCACTCATCAGCACGAAACCATGCTCGAGATCGGCGCTGCGCACTTCCGGCGCGTGCAGACCAGCGGCGAACAGGCGGCGGGCGATGTCCAGCCACGGCGCGATGTCCTCGTGTTCGGGCGGTGCATCCATGACGATC
>DASUOA010000412.1:0-11140 GCA_036276895.1 Arenimonas sp.
GTGCGCCGAGCCGATCGCGCGCAGCGTCGGCGTGAAGGCCACTTCCACCGGCATGCGGCGGTTGGCCGGCGGCGCCTTGCTGTGGCGCGCGATGAACTGCTTGACGATGCGGTCTTCCAGCGAGTGGAAGCTGATCACTGCCAGCCGGCCACCGGGCTTTAGCTGCGCCAGCGCGGCATCGAGGCCGCGCTCGAGATCCTCGAGCTCGCGGTTGATGTGGATGCGGATGGCCTGGAAGCTGCGCGTGGCCGGATGGATCTTGCCGTCACCGCGGCCGACGAGGGATGCGATCAGCTCGGCCAGTTCGCCGGTGCGTTGCAACGGCTGGGTCTCGCGGCGGGCGACGATGGCGCGGGCGATCTTGCGGCTCATGCGCTCTTCGCCGAAGCGCCACAGCACATCGCTGATCTCGCGCTCGTCCGCTCGCGCCAGCCACTCGGCCGCACTTTCGCCGCGGCTCGAGTCCATGCGCATGTCGAGCGGACCATCGAGACGGAAGCTGAAGCCGCGGGCGCCGACATCGAGTTGCGGAGAAGAAACGCCGAGGTCGAGCATCACGCCATCGAGCCCGGCGGCGGTTTCCGCCCACTGGCCGAGCTCGGCGAAGGATCCGTGCCAGACGGCGACCCGGGCGTCCGCCTGCGCCAGCTGGCGGGCGATCGCGATCGCTTCCGGGTCCTTGTCCATCACCAACAGCCGCCCTTCCGGCCCCAGCCGGTCCAGCACTCCACGCGCATGCCCGCCGCGCCCGAAGGTGCCATCGAGGTATGTGCCATCCCTGACGATTCGCAGGCCGTCCAGCACCTGCGCCCACATCACCGGGAGATGGCTCGGGTTGTGCGCCTCGCGCATCCCGGCCATCGCCCTTACAGCCTGAGGTCGAGCATGTCCTCGCTGATCTCGTCTTCCCCGATGGTCTGACGGATCTGCGCGAGGTGCGCCTGCTCGCTCCACAATTCGAACTTGCCGCCCATGCCGAGCAGCACCGCTTTCTTCTCGATGCCGCAGGCGTTGCGATGGCTGGCCGGCAACAGCACGCGGCCGTTGCCGTCGACATCCACCGGCGTTGCCGCGCCGACCAGCTTGAGCTGGAGGTTGCGGTGCACCTTCTTGGCATTGGGCAGGGCCATCACCTGGTCGCGAACGGTTTCCCAGGCCGCAACGGGGTACAGCCACAGGCAACCGGCCTCGTAGGGGTTGTAGGTGATGACCAGGCGGTTGCCACATTCACGCGCGACAAGCTCGCGAGCGGCGGTCGGAATCGCCACGCGGCCCTTGTCGTCAACAGTGATTGCGGTTTCGCCCTGGAACATCGTCGTTCGGTTTCCACCGATCCCCACAAAAAACCCGGTTTTCCCTCAGGTGCCCACACTAGTTACGGGCAATCGGGCTGTCAAGGAAATTCAGGGGGAATTTCGCTAGGCGGATCAACGCCTTGCGCGAATCTTGAGAGTCTGGATTAAGAACATTCCGACAAGTGTTGTTTCGACTCGGAATGCATATTTCGAGCAGCATGCGATCAGGCGCGCGCCGGCCGACCGGGCGCAAGCCTGCGCGCCGGATGGCTGGTCAAATCGTGACCAATCGCGTGGGTTGGCCGGTGGCTGGCGAGGAAGTGGCGGAGCCGGCCGCTAAGCCGGGTTCTGTCGTGGACAGTCATTCCTCTCGGCCTGACCTCGCGGTCAGGCTCAAGCAGCACACCCGGGGACGGGTCGAGCCAACCCATAGTCCCCCTATTTGGCCTTGCTCCGGGTGGGGTTTGCCGTGCCCCGAGGCGTTGGCCCCTCGGGCGGTGGGCTCTTACCCCACCGTTTCGCCCTTACCACGCACCCTTGCGGGCCGTTCGGCGGTTTGTTTTCTGTTGCACTTTCCGTCGGCTCGCGCCGCCCAGGCGTTACCTGGCACCCTGCTCTATGGAGCCCGGACTTTCCTCGGCATCCGCAAGGGATGACGCGACTGTCTTGGCCGGCTCCGCCGAGCGGGATTGTCGCACGGAAGCGCGGGCTCAGCCTTCGCTGGCGTAGAGCGCCTTGCGCGGCGCGCCACTGAGTTCCGCCGCGAGTTTGGCGGCGAGCGAAGGCTTGAGGTGTTCGGCGAGCAAGGCGTAGATGCGCTTGCCTTCGATCAACCGCGCCGCTTCATCGTCTTCAGCACCACGCACCACCAGCACGAACTCGCCCTTGCGCTGGTTGGCATCGCCGCGTACGCGCTCGGCGACGTCCGCCAGCGAATCGCCGAGCACAGTCTCGAACAGCTTGGTCAGCTCGCGCGCCAGCACTGCTTCGCGCTCGGCGCCGAAACTCGCGATCAGATCGTCGAGACATTCCTCGATGCGATGCGCGCTCTCGTAGAACACCAGCGTGCGCGGCTCGCGCGCGAGCTGCTGCAGGCGCTCGCGCCGCGCCGAAGCCTTGGCCGGGAGGAAACCCTCGAAGCAGAAGCGATCGGACGGCAGGCCGGCGACCGACAAGGCGGCAATCGCCGCGCACGGCCCGGGCAACGGACTGACCTTCAGGCCCGCTTCGCGCACCGCGCGCACCAGCCGGTAACCGGGATCGGAGACCAACGGCGTGCCGGCATCGGAGACCAGGGCCAGCGAATCACCGCCGCGCAAGCGCTCGACCAGGGTCCAGCAGGCATCGGCCTCGTTGTGTTCATGCAAGGCGATCAGCGGTTTCTCGATGCTGAACTGGGTCAGCAATTGCCGCGTGTGCCGGGTGTCCTCGGCGCAGATGGCCGCGACGGTTGCCAGCACTTCGCGCGCGCGCGGCGAGAGATCACCCAGATTGCCGATCGGTGTCGCCACCACGTAAAGCACGCCCATCTGCTGCGTCGTCATGACCGTGCCCTCCGTGTGCACCGGGTATGATTCTAGCCCTTCGCCTCCCTCAGCCATCACGGACCTGTGCATGCATCGCGTCCTGCTCGCCGTTCTTCTACTCGCCCTCACCGCCTGCGCCACCGTCGCCACCCTGCCGGTCTCCGCGATCGAATCGCCGACCGCCGAGCGGCTACTGCGCGAGGGCCAGTTCCGCGAAGCGGCCATGGCGTGGACGACGCAAGCCGAGGACAGCCGCGGCGGCGCGCGCGAGTTCGCCCGACTGCAGGCAGCCGATGCCTGGCTGCGCGCCGGCGACGCGGCGGCAGCGCAGGCAGCGCTCGACCAGGTCCGCCGCCGTCGCCTGGGTGACGACGCCGCGTTGCAACACGACCTGATCAATGCCGAGTTGCAGCTCCTAGCGGGTCGCGCCGACGCCGCGATGCCGCTGCTGATGCAGCCACGCGAGAGCATCCGCAGCGACTGGCGCCCGCGTTGGCACCGGTTGCGCGCGCAGCTGTTCGTCATGCGAAGCGACAACTTCTCCGCCGCCGCCGAGCGCGCCTATCTCGGCGAGCTGGATCGCAGCGACCGCGCCGCGCACCAGCGCGAGATCGAGCGCCTGCTGGCCAAACTCGGCAATGAAGCTATCGCCGCGCGCACGGCGGAACTGCCTGCCGGCCATCCGCTCTACCCGTATGCCGGGCGCAGCCTGAGCCAGCGTGGCCTGCCCTTGCCGCGCCCGTACCAGCGCAGTGCAGCCGACCTGGGCGAGACCGTGCCGCCGGCCGATCGCGATGGTTATCGGCCACCGCAGCGGATCGCCGCGCTGCTGCCGCTGTCCGGCCCCTTGGCAGCAGCCGGCAACAGCGTGCGCGATGGCCTGCTCGCCGGCTACTTCGGTGAAGCGCGGCGACGCCCCGAGCTGCGCTTCTTCGACACCGCCCGCGGGCTCGATGCGGCACTCGCGGCAGCGCGCGAGTGGAGCGCGCAATTGTTGGTCGGTCCGCTCGAGCGCGACGAAGTGACGGCACTGTTCGAACGCAATGACAGCGCGCTGCCAATGCTGGCGCTCAACCGCGGCAGCAGCCCACCGCCGCCGGGCAGTGCCAGCTTCGCACTGGCGCCGGAAGACGATGGCATCGCCGCCGCCGATCGCCTCGCCGAGCGCGGCCTGCTGCGCGTGCTCGCCATCACCCAGGGCGACGACAACGCCCAGCGCGCACTGCTGGCATTTCGCGAGCGGCTGCAGCAACGCGGCGGCGAAGTCATCGGTGAAGTGAAGCTCGACGAGAACAACCCCGACTACCTGCCGGCACTGCAGGCAGCCCTGGCCGGCGGCACGCCGCAGGCGCTGTTCCTGAGCCTGAAGGCGGCCCCTGCGCGGCTGCTCGCCGCGCAACTCGAACTGGTGCAGCTGGCCGAGCTGCCGCGCGTGGCCACGTCGCTGATCCTGTCCGGCAGCAACCCGCGCATGGACGGCGAACTCGACGGCATCCAGTTCCCCGACCTGCCCTGGCTGCACGGTTTGCGCAGCACCCTGCCCGAGCCCGAGGGCCTCGGCCGGCGCCTGCCCACCGCGCAAGGCGCCGGCGCCCGGCTGTTCGCCTTCGGGCTGGATGCTTGGCGGCTCGCTGCCTACCTCGAACATCTCGGCAGCCATCCGGATGCATCCGTGCTCGGCGCCACCGGCGAGCTGCGCATCGACGGCTTCGGCCAGGTGTACCGTGCGCCGGAATGGGCGGTGTTCGCCGGTGGCCGGCCGCGCCCGGCTCTTGACGGCCTGCTGCTGCCGGACAGCGGTGGCCACGACTGAACGTCGCGCCCGCGGCGATGCCGCGGAGCGTGCGGCCTGCGACGAACTGCAGGCACACGGGCTGCGCCTGCTCGCACGCAATGTCGGTTATCGCGTCGGCGAACTCGACCTGGTGATGCAGGACGGCGACACCGTCGTGTTCGTCGAAGTGCGCCTGCGCAAACCCGGCCGCTTCGGCGACGGGCTTGCTTCGGTCGATCGTCACAAGCGCCAGCGCATCGCCCGCGCAGCAATGCTGTGGCTGGCGCGGCAACCGCGACTGGCGACGCTGCCCTGTCGCTTCGATGTCGTCGCCGTGCGCGATGACGGCGGACGCCTCACCTGCGACTGGCTGCGCCACGCCTTCACCCTCGACGACTGCTGAGCTGGCCTACACTCGCACCATGAATCCACTGCCCGCCGACCTGCTGCAAGCGCTGAGCGATCTGTTCGGTGCCGATGCGCTGCTGACCGATCCCGCCGAGTGCCTGGTCTACGGCTATGACAACTCGCGACGGCAAGGGCAGGCCGCCGCGGTGGTCTTGCCGACCACCACGACGCAGGTGCAGGAGCTGGTGCGCCTGTGCCGACGCCACCGCATCGCGCTGGTGGCACGCGGCCGCGGTACCAACACCACCGGCGCCAGCGTGCCGCCCGACGGCGCCATTGTGGTCAGCTTCGAGCGCATGAACCGCCTGCTGGCGATCCGCCCCGGCGATCGCGTGGCGGTAGTCGAGCCCGGCCTGCTCAATGGCGAGCTGCAGACGGCACTGGCCGCACATGGGCTGTTCTGGCCCGCCGACCCGACCAGCGCCGCCTACAGCACGATCGGCGGCAACCTCGCCTGCAACGCTGGCGGCCCGCGCACGGTGAAGTACGGCGCAGCGCGCGACAACCTGCTGGCGGTCACCGCCGTCGATGGTCGCGGCGAACTGCTCACGCTCGGCGCCGCGGTCACCAAGTCGGCCAGCGGCTTCGACCTCGCGCGATTGCTGGTCGGCTCCGAAGGCACGCTGGCCTTGATCGTCGAAGCCACCCTGCGCTTGACGCCACTGCCGGCCGAACGCCGTGCATTGCGCGCGTTGTATCGCGACGAAGCCAGCGCCGCCGCCGCAGTGGCGCGATTGATGGCGCAGCCGGTGACGCCGTCAATGCTGGAATTCATGGATGGCCAGTGCGTGCGCCTGGCGCGCGACGTCGGCAAGGCCGACCTGCCCGACGCCGGTGCCGCGCTGATGATCGAAGCTGACGGCGAAACTGCGGCCCTGCCAGCCGCGGTCGCGGCACTGTGCAAGGCCGCCGACGGCGACGGCTGCCTGGGCGTCACGGCTGCCGCCAGCGAGGCCGAACGCGAACAGCTGTGGGCCGCGCGCAAGGCACTGTCGCCTTCACTGCGCTCGCTGGCGCCGGGCAAGATCAACGAAGACGTGGTGGTGCCGGTATCGCGCATCCCCGAACTGGTCAGCGCAACGCAGCGCATCGCTGCCGCCGAGTCGCTGCCGATCGTCTGCTTCGGCCACGCCGGCAACGGCAATCTGCACGTCAACATCCTCTACGACCCCGCCGACGCCGATCAATCAAAGCGGGCCGAACGCGCCCTCGACGCGGTATTCGATGCGGTGATCGCACTCGAAGGCCAGGTCTCCGGCGAGCACGGTGTTGGCCTGGCCAAGCGCGAGCTGCTGGCACGCGCGCTGCCAGGCGAAACCCTGATTCTGATGCATGCGATCAAGAAGGTGTTCGATCCCGACGGCATCCTCAATCCCGGCAAGGTGCTGGCGTGAGTCGCGCGGCGACGCCACTCGACGCCCTGCTCAAGGACATCCGTGCCTGTCGCCTGTGCGAGGCGCAATTACCGCTCGGCCCGCGCCCGGTGCTGCGCGCCAGCGCCACCGCCAAGCTGCTGATCGTCGGCCAGGCGCCGGGCACCCTCGTGCATGGCAGCGGCGTGCCGTGGTCGGATGCCAGCGGCATGCGCCTGCGGCAATGGCTGGCGATGGACAAGACGCAGTTCTACGACGAGTCGCAGGTGGCGATCGTGCCGATGGGCTTTTGCTATCCCGGCCATGGCAAACACGGCGACCTGCCGCCGCGTAGCGAATGCGCGGCGACCTGGCATCCGCGACTGCTGCCGCTGCTCGCCGGTGTCGGCCTGACGTTGGCGATCGGCCAGTACGCGCAGGCCTACTTTCTCGGCGAGGCGCGCGGCAAGACGCTGACCGACACCGTGCGCGACTGGCGCCGCCACCTCGACGGCGAACGCCCGGTATTCGCACTGCCGCATCCCAGCCCGCGCAATGTCGGGTGGTTCAAGCACAACCCGTGGTTCGAGGCGGAGGTGGTGCCGGCGCTGCGCGAGCGGGTCAACGCCCTGCTGGCGGATCAGGCGAAGAAGTAGGCGAGCAGCTGCAGCACCAGCAGCGCGTACGCGCCCGCCAAGGCATCATCGATCATGGTGCCGAAGCCGCCCTTGAGCTGGCGGTCGGCCCAGGACACCGGCCACGGCTTCCAGATATCGAACAGCCGGAACAGCAGGAAGCCGGCGAGCATCCACGTCCAACCCGCGGGCGCGGCGAACAGCGCAATCCACAGACCGACGAACTCGTCGCAGACCACCAGCCCCGGGTCTTCCTCGCCGAGCGCGGCGATCACTCGGCTCGCGGCCCAAACGCCAACGGCGAACACCAGCAGCACCGCGAGAGCGTAGCCCCACAACGGCAGTTCGCGCAGTAGCAACCACGGCAGCAACGCCGCCAGCGTGCCGAAAGTCCCCGGCGCGATCGGCGCTAGGCCGGCCCCGAAGCCCGAGGCGATCCAGAATGCCGGCGTGCGGCGCACGCGGGGCGACGGAAACATCATGCGTTGCGCTCCACGAAATGCTGGTAACCCTTTGCATCGGCTTGCCAACGATTGCCGTCGGCACGGTACAGCGCCAGATCACTGCCCGCGACGATGCGGCCGATCACCTGCGCGGCGGGACCAACCTTACTCAGCGCGGCGACGATGGCGTCGTGGTGTGCCGGCGGCGCGGTGAAGCAGAGCTCGTAGTCGTCGCCACCGGAAAGCTGCAGCGGCCAACGCGCTTGGTCATCGTGTTGCAGCGCGTGCAACGCGGCTGACGTCGGCAAGGCTGCGAGCTGCAACTCGGCGCCGACGCCGCTGGCCTTCAACACATGTCCGAGGTCGGCGAGCAGTCCGTCGCTGAGGTCGATGCCTGCAGCGGCGAGCCCGCGCAGGGCGAGGCCGACGTCGATGCGCGGCGTCGGACGATCCAGGCGCCTGCGTAGATCGGCATCCATGCCGACACCGACCTGCCATTGCCGCAGTGCCGCAGCGGCATCACCCAAGGTGCCAGTCACCCAGATCTCGTCACCGACGCGCGCGGCATCGCGACGCAAGGCCTGGCCCGCGGGAACAAAGCCCATCACCGTGACCGTCACCGCCAGCGGGCCGCGCGTGGTATCGCCACCGACCAGGGCGATGTCGTGGCGCGCGGCCAGATCGAGAAAGCCATCGAGAAAGCCATCGAGCCAGGCGGCATCGCCGCCCGGCAAGGTCAGCGCCAGCGTGCACCACGCCGGCTGCGCCGCCATCGCTGCGAGATCGCTGAGATTGACCGCCAGGGCTTTCCAGCCGATGTCGGCCGGCGCGGTGTCTTCTGGAAAGTGCACGCCGGCAACCAGCGTATCGGTGCTGACGACCAGCTGTTGCCCGGCCGGCGGTTGCAGCAGCGCGCCGTCGTCGCCGATGCCGAGCACGACATCGTCGCGCCCGATACAACGCGCTCGGATGCGATCGATCAGGGAGAACTCAGTCGCGGCCGCAACGCCACCCGCGGCGGGCGTTGCCATCTCAACCGCGACGCCCAGCCTGCGCCTCGACCTTACGCCACTCGGCCGCAGCGCGGTCGAGCACGCCATTGACGTAGGTGTGGCCATGATCGGAACCGAAGCGCTTGCTGGTTTCGATCGCCTCGTTGATGACGACGCGATACGGCACATCGAGGCGATGCCGCAGCTCGTAAGCGGCAATGCGCAATACCGCGCGTTCGATCGGATCGACCTGCTCGATGCCGCGGTCGAGATAGCCGGCCAGCGCGCCATCGAGCTCGGCCAGCTGCGCCGCGACGCCGTTGACCAGATCCTCGAAGTACTCGAGGTCGGCCACTTCCATGTCCTGTTCGTGACGGAACTGCTCGATCACTTTCGCGATCGGGGTATCCGACAGCTGCCAGGCGTAGAGCGCCTGCAGTGCACGGCGACGGGCGCGCGAACGCGCCTGCGGGTCGATGCCATCGTTACGCGTGGGCTTCATGCGAGTTTCCCGAAAAGATTGGCCATCTCGATGGCGACCAGCGCCGCCTCTTCGCCCTTGTTGCCATGGCTGCCGCCGGCGCGAGCCTCGGCGTCGCCGTAGTTCTCGACCGCCAGCACGCCGTTGCAGACCGGCGTCGCGTAATCCAGCGCCACTCGCATCAGGCCGCGCGCACATTCGTCGGCGACCTGCTCGTAGTGGCGGGTATCGCCGCGCACCACGCAGCCCAGCGCAACCAGCGCTGCATATTGGCCGCGGTCGATGGCGCGTGCTGCTGCTACCGGCAGTTCCCAGGCTCCCGGCACGCGGACCACATCGACGGCATCGGCCGCCACACCATTGCCTTCGAACGCCCGCCGCGCGCCCTCGACCAGGGCATCGGTGATGCGCGGGTTCCAGCGGCTGGCGAGGATGGCGTAGCGCGCGCCGGCGGGGCTGCGGACGTCGCCTTCAATATGGCTCATGGACGCTCGGGTGGAAAAAGGTTGTTCAGTTTACCGCGGCAGCCGGGGCGACGTATTCCACCACCTCCAACCCGTAGCCGGCCAAGCCCACTTGCCGGCGCGGCGTGCCAAGCACGCGCAGCTGGCGCAGGCCGAGGTCGGCGAGGATCTGTGCGCCCGCGCCGTTGCGCCGCCACTCGGCCACTGACGCGGCAACGCCCGCTGCGCGGGCTGCACCCTCACTCGCGCCTTGGTCGCTCGCTCGGTCAGCCATCCGCGGCGCCGGCGCGTCCGGTTGTTCGGTGATACGGGCCAGCAGGTCGTCGCCCGATACCGGCTCAGACAGCACCACCAGCACGCCTTCATCGGCGGAAGCGATCTGCGCCATGGCGTCGCTGAGGCCGATGCCGAAATCGGCACGCCGCCAGTGCAGCAGGTCGGACAGCGGATTCTTGACGTGCACCCGCACCAGGCAGGCGCGTTCGGCACTGGGCTCGCCGCGCCGCAGGGCGAAATGCAACTCGTGGCTCACCCGGTCGCGGTAGGTGACCAGCTGGAACGGCCCGTACGCGGTGTCGATGGCGCGTGCATCGACGCGCTCGACGGTGTGCTCGGTGGTGAGGCGATAGCGGATCAGCTCCTCGATAGAGCCAATCTTCAGGCCATGCTCAGCAGCGAAGCGTTCGAGCTCGGGACGACGCGCCATGCTGCCGTCGCTGCTCAAGATCTCGACCAGCACGCCGGCCGGTTCCAGCCCGGCCAGCAGGGCCAGATCGGCCGCCGCCTCGGTGTGCCCGGCGCGGGTCAGCACGCCACCGGGCTGCGCCATCAGCGGAAAGATATGGCCCGGCTGCGACAGGTCGGACGCCTTGGCGTCCGGACGCACGGCGGTGCGGATGGTATGCGCGCGGTCGTAGGCGGAGATGCCGGTGGTCACGCCCTCGGCGGCCTCGATGCTGACGGTGAAGTTGGTGTGATGTGGCGAGGTGTTGTCGCGCACCATCGGCCCCAGGCCGAGCTGCAGGCAGCGCTCGCGCAGCATCGACAGACAGACCAGGCCACGCGCATGGGTGACCATGAAGTTGATGTCGGACGGCCGCACCAGCTCGGCGGCCATGATCAGGTCGCCTTCGTTCTCGCGGTCCTCGTCGTCGACGATGACCACCATGCGGCCGTTGCGGATTTCTTCCAGCAACTCCGGGATCGTTGCGAAGCTCATGTCCACTCCCGCGTCGCGATCAGCCGCTCGACGTAGCGGGCGACGGTATCGACTTCCAGATTGACGGCCGCACCCACGCCGGTCGCCGCGAAGGCGGTGTGGGCAACGGTGTGCGGCACCAGGTTGACTTCGAAGCCGTGCTCGTCGGCGGCATTGATGGTCAGGCTGACGCCGTCGACGGCGATCGATCCCTTGACCGCGACGTAGCGCAGCAGGGATCGCGGCGCGCTGAATCGCCAGCGCTGCGAGCGGCCGTCGTCCCAGATGCGTTCGACGGCGCCGACGCCATCGACGTGGCCGGAGACAAGGTGGCCACCGAGGCGATCGGTCGGCAACAAGGCGCGTTCGAGATTGACCGGGGCGCCGTCGCCGAGTGCGCCCAAGGTCGTGTGCGCCAAGGTCTCGTTGGAAACATCAGCAGCGAAGCCCGAATCATCGAACGCGACCACGGTCAGGCAGACACCGTTGACCGCAATGCTTTCGCCAAGCTGCAGGTTGGAAAAGGGGTCAGAGTGAATTTCGCGCCGAACAATCTCGGCTTCCGACGCATC
>DASUOA010000413.1:0-5910 GCA_036276895.1 Arenimonas sp.
GCACGGTATTTCCCAACTGCCGCCTGTCGCTGCCCAAGACCGGCCTGGTCGAGGCACCGCTGCTGGTACGCCACGTCGGCGAGTACCACGGCCTCCACGCCATGCCCATGCACCACGCCGGTTGCGAATGGCAGGGCATGCCGATGGGCATGCAGAATCTGATTCAGCGCTACATCATGCGTGTCGAACGCGAACGCGTGGCACGCGAACGCGGAATGCTCTGATCCATGACCCTTCTACTTTTCGTTGCAGGCCTGGTCCTGCTGATCGCCGGTGCGGAAATCCTGGTACGTGGTGCTTCGCGACTCTCCTTGCGCGCCGGCATCCCGCCACTGGTAGTCGGCCTGACCGTGGTCGCCTTCGGCACCAGTGCGCCGGAGCTGGCGGTGTCGATCAAGGGCGCGCTGACCGGCCAGACCGACCTCGCCATGGGCAATGTGGTCGGCAGCAATATCTTCAACATCCTGGTCGTGCTGGGCCTGCCGGCCCTGATCGCGCCGCTGGTGGTGAACCGGCAGCTGGTGCGGCAGGAAGTGCCGATCCTGATCGGGCTGTGCGCGCTGACCATGGCGTTCGCCTGGGATCGGGTGATCGGTTTCGGCGAGGGCCTGGCACTGGTGGCCTGCCTGTTCGGCTACAGCGGCCTGCTCTACCTGCAAGGCCGCAATGCGACGGTGCCGCCGGGACCGGAGACCGAAGACGTCGAGCGCGCCAAGCATGCGCGGCCATGGCTGGACTTTGTCCTGATCGCCGCGGGCCTCGGCATGCTGGTCCTGGGTTCGGACTGGCTGGTGCAATCGGCCGTGATCTTCGCCCGGCACCTCGGCGTCAGCGAGCTGGTGATCGGCCTGACCATCGTCGCCGCCGGCACCTCGCTGCCGGAAGTCGCAACCTCGACGGTGGCAGTGCTGCGCGGTGAGCGCGACATCGCCGTCGGCAATGTGCTCGGCAGCTGCATCTTCAATCTGGTCGCGGTGCTCGGCATCGCCAGCCTGTTCGCGCCCAACGGCATCCCGGTGGCGACTTCGCTGCTGCGCTTCGACCTGCTGGTGATGTGCGCAGCGGTGCTGGCCTGCGTCCCGATCCTGTTCACCGGGCACACCATCGCGCGCTGGGAGGGCGGACTGTTCTTCGCCTACTACCTCGCCTACACCGCCTATCTGATCCTCAGCGCGCAGCATCATGACGCGCTGGACGAGTACTCGCTGGTGATGGGCACGGTGGTGATTCCGCTCACCGCCGCCACCCTGATCGCCATCGCCTGGCGCGAATGGCACGCCAAGCGTCGCGGCATTGCCGGCTGACCCGGCTCAGAACGGCTTGGCCAGCACCAGGTAGATGATCGGGATCAGGCCGAGCAGCGGCAGCTCGTTGAACCAGCGCAGCGTGGTCGACGAGGGCAAGGCCGACGTGCCCGCTTCGGCGCGCTTGATCCAGCGCCCGGCGACGATGAAATAAGCCAGCAGCAAGGCCACCAGAGTCAGTTTGACGTGCATCCAGCCACCGGTCGCCACCGGCGGCCACCATTCCGGCTTGAGCTTGAACCCCAACCACAGCGGCAAGCCGAACACAAAAGCGATGCCGAACATGTGATGGCCGAAGCGATACAGTCGACGTCCCATCAGAAGCAGGCGCTGCTGCACCGCATCCTGCCCTCTGGTTTCCGCCAGATTGACCAGGATGCGCGGCAGGTAGAACACGCAGGCCATCCAGGCGATCACGAACAGCAGGTGGAAGGTCTTGGTCCAGAGATAGATGGCCATGGCGGGGTCGTGAGTCGGGGAGGCGTGCAACTTAGCCCATGCACGCGCCTGCGGAAAGCCGAATCAGCGCTGCCAGGCCACGCAACGCGCTAAACTGTCGCCCACTTCTATCCGCCCCGCGCCCCTTGCGCCCGGCGCGCCGCCCACGAGGCCAGCCATGACCGACCCCACCGCCGCGGCCGACAACGCCACGACGTTCCGCGACCTCGCCCTCGGCGAGCCCCTGCTGCGCGTCCTGACCGACGTCGGCTACGAATCGCCCTCGCCGATCCAGGCCGCGACCATCCCGCACCTGCTCGCCGGCCGCGACGTGCTTGGCCAGGCGCAGACCGGCACCGGCAAGACCGCCGCCTTCGCGCTGCCGATCCTCGCCCGCATCGAACTCGCGGCGAAAAAACCGCAGGCGCTGGTGCTGACCCCGACCCGCGAGCTCGGCATCCAGGTCGCCGAGGCCTTCCAGAAGTACGCCACCTACCTGCCCGGCTTCCACGTGCTGCCGATCTACGGCGGCCAGGGCTATGGCCCGCAGCTGCAGGCGCTGCGTCGTGGCGTACACGTGGTGGTCGGCACGCCCGGGCGCATCATCGATCATCTCGACAAGGGCTCGCTGGACCTGTCCGAGCTCAAGTACCTGGTACTCGACGAAGCCGACGAGATGCTGCGCATGGGCTTCATCGACGACGTCGAGGCGATCCTCAAGAAGATGCCGGCCACGCGCCAGAACGCGCTGTTCTCGGCGACCATGCCGCCCCCGATCAAGCGCATCGCCGACAAGTACCTGAGCGACCCGGTCGAAGTGACCATCGCCGCCAAGACCCGCACCGCCGAGAACATCCGCCAGCGCAGCTGGGAAGTCAGCGGCCTGCACAAGCTCGATGCACTGACCCGCATCCTCGAAGCCGAAGCCTTCGACGCCATGATCGTCTTTGCGCGTACCAAACAGGCCACCGAAGAACTGGCCGAGAAACTGCAGGCACGCGGTTTCTCCGCCGCGGCGATCAACGGCGACATCGCTCAGGCCCAGCGTGAGCGGACCATCGCCCAGCTCAAGGACGGAAAGATCGACATTCTGGTCGCCACCGATGTCGCCGCCCGCGGCCTCGATGTCGACCGCATCAGCCACGTGCTCAATTACGACGTGCCCTACGACACCGAGAGCTACGTGCACCGGATCGGTCGTACCGGCCGCGCCGGCCGCAGCGGCGAGGCGATCCTTTTCATCGCCCCACGCGAGCGCAACCTGCTGCGCGCGATCGAGCGCGCCACGCGGCAGCCGATCACCCCGATGGAGCTGCCGACCATCGCCGCGGTCAACGACGTGCGCATCGCCAAGTTCAAACAGCAGATCAGCGACACCCTCGCCGCGGGCGAGCTCGACGAATTCCGCAAGCTGATCGAGGATCTCGAGCGCGAGAAGAACATCCCGGCGGTGGAGATCGCCGCAGCCCTGGCCAAACTGGCCCGAGGCGACGTACCGCTGCTGATGGTGCCGCCCAAGTTCGAGGCCAAGAAGCGCGCCTTCGACCTCGATGTGCAGGCCGCCACCGACAAGTTTGCGCGTCCCGAGCGCGCGCCGCGTGGCGAGCGCCCGGAGCGCGGCGAGCGCCCGGCCTTTCCGAAGAAGGAGCGCGTCGCACGCACCGCCGATGCCGGCATGCGGACCTTCCGCATCGAGGTCGGCTACGACCATGGCGTGAAGCCTGGCAACATCGTCGGCGCCATCGCCAACGAGGCCGGGCTCGATGCCAAGCACATCGGCCGCATCGAGATCTTCGAGGACCACACCCTGCTCGACCTGCCCGACGGCATGCCGGCAGAGATCATGCAGCACCTCAAGACCGTCTGGTGCGCCGGCCAGCAGCTGCGCATCACCCGCGACGGCGAGCCGCCGGATACCGCCGGCAAGGTGCCGGGCAAGAAGCCGCCGTTCGCGGGCAAGAAGCCCTTCGCCGGCAAGAAGCCGTTCGCCGCGCGCGAAGACCGGCCCGGCGGCTACAAGCCCAAGCCCAAGACGCATCGCAAGGGCCCGCGGCCGGAGTAAGCGGCGCTACCAGCGATCCGGCAAGGGCTTCAGCAACACGATGCGCCGCCCCTGCAGGGCGATGTAGCCGGCCTTGCGCAGGTGGCGGAAGATCCGGTTGATCATCTCGCGGGTGGCGCCGACGCGACCGGCGATCTCCTGCTGCGTCAGCGGCTCGGCCACCACCCAGCGATCGCGTTCGGGTCGGGCCAGCGCCTGCAGCAGCCGCGCGGTGCGATGGTAGACATCATCGAAGGCGAGCGTCCGCACGTGCTCGGTGGCATGGCGCACGCGCTGGATCAGCTTCTGCACCAGCAGCAGGGCGAAATCCGGATACGCGGCCATGAAGTCGCGCAGCTCCTGGTTGCTGACCACCACGCAGGTGGTCGGCTCCATCGCCATCACCGAGGCCGAGCGGAAACCGCCATCCAGACCCATCTCGCCGAAAAACTCGCCCGGCCCGAGGATGTTGTAGATCACCTCGCGACCAGCCGGCCCGACCGAGAACACCTTCACCCGGCCTTCGAGCAGGATGAAGCAATGCTGCGACGGGTCGCCCTCATGAATGAACACCTCGCCCGCTTCGAAGCGCCGGGTCTCACCACAGGCAGCCATGGTTGCCAGCAGGTCGTCGGCCAGCAGCGGCAAGCCGGAGGATTCGGCCTCACTCATTGCGCACGGCATCCCAGTACTGCTCGATGCGCGCGCGCAGGTCGGCATCCGGCAGACGACCGTAGGCCGCCTCAAGATTGTCCTGCAGATGCCGCATCCGGCTGGTGCCCGGCAGCACCGCGGTCACTGCCGGGTGGGAGGCCGCGTACTTGAGCAGCACTTGCGCCCAGCTGCCTGCATCGATCTCCGCCGCCCACTCCGGCAAAGGCCGGCCGGCCAGCAGCGAGAACATCGTCCCGGCACGCACGCGGCCGCCGAAGGGAGCGCCCGCCAGCACCGCAGCGCGGCGCTCACGCGCGGTGTCGAGCACGCGCTGCGCCAGTTCACGCACCGCCAATGAAAAGTCCAGCTGCACGAAGTCGAGCGGATACTGGCGCAAGGCCGTGACCAGCGCCGGGTACTGCTGCACCGAGGCGCTGACGCCGACGTAACGCACCCGCCCGGCCTCCTTGGCACGCAGCAGCTCGGGGATGAAGTCGGCGGCACGATACAGGTTGTGCACCTGCATCAGGTCGATGCGCTCGACCTGCAGGTTGTCGAAGGAGCGCTGCAACAACTCGCCCGCCGGACCGGTCTGCCCGCCCGACGGCATCTTGCTGGCGATGAACAGGCGATCGCGGACGCCCAGCTCGGCCACCAGCCGTCCCAGCACCTGTTCGGACAGGCCATGCGCCTGCGCGGTGTCGACCACCGCACCGGGCAGCTTCGCGAGTGCGGCGATCACTTCGCGTCGCTGCGCGAGATCGGCTGGGCTGCTGACCGAGAAACTGCTGGCGCCCAGGCCGATGATCGGCAGCCGCTCGCCACTACCGGGAATCGCCCGGGTGAGCAGGCTGCGCTCGGCCGCAGCCTGTGCCAGCGCCTGTAGCGGCCACGGCAGCGCTGCGCCTACCGCCGCAAGAGCAGCGGCCCGGAGGCAATCACGACGCGTGCGATTGAATCCGCGCAATCGATCTCCTCGTTCGTGGCCGGCCATCGATGGCCTGCGCGGCCAGCTTAGGACGAGCGCCTCATTCCCACAACTTGCGCCAGCCGGCGTGGCCGAGCCGCTGCAGGGTTTCGATATTCGCCTCGAAGATCCGCTCGGCTTCCGGAAACGCAGCCACCGCGCGCTCGACACTGGACTCGCGCAGCAGATGCAGGGTCGGATACGGCGAACGGTTGCTGAAGTTGCTGATGTCGTCCGGCTCGCTCCCCTCGAACTGATACTGAGGATGGAAGCTGGCGACCTGTAATTCGCCGTCGAGCCCGAGCTCCTCGACCGCTGCGTCGGCGAGATCGAGAAAGTCGTTGTAGTCGAGAAAATCGCCGAGCACCTGCGGATGCACCAGCAAAGTAGTCTCGACATCCTCCGACTCGGCCACCGCCAGCAAGCGCAGCTCATGCATCAGGTCGGCCAGCAGCGCTTCGACCGAGGTCGCGGTGCTCACCACCATGCGAATCTGCCGCTTGACG
>DASUOA010000414.1:0-2039 GCA_036276895.1 Arenimonas sp.
TTGACGGTGAAGTCGAAGGACCTCGGCGTGCCCCAGCGCGCCCGCTCGACATTCTGCGTCTCGTCCTTGCCCACCGGCACGGTCTCGGCATGGCGGGTCATTGCCTCGTGAACAGCATAGCTTTCGTCGGGGCGGCAGATCGCGACCAGCTCCACCTTCTCGAACTGGTGCAGGCGGATCATGCCGCGCAGGTCCTTGCCGTAGCTGCCGGCCTCGGCGCGGAAACAGGGCGTGTGCGCCGTGAGCCACATCGGCAGCGTCGCGTCCTCGACGATTTCGTCGCGCACCAGATTGGTCAGCGAGACTTCGGCCGTGGGAATCAGGTACCGCTTGCTGTCGCCGACCTGGGTGGCGAACAGGTCATCCTCGAACTTCGGCAGCTGGCCGGTGCCGCGCATCGAGTCGCCACTGACCAGCAGCGGCGTGTTGACCTCGGTATAGCCGTGCGCGCCGGTATGCAGGTCGAGCATGAACTGGGCAAGCGCGCGATGCAGGCGCGCGAGCTGGCCACGCATCACCGTGAAGCGCGAGCCCGACAGCTTCACGCCTGCCTCGGCATCGAGCCAGCCGTGGCGGGCGCCGAGTTCGACATGGTCTTTGACGGTGAAGTCGAAGGACCTCGGCGTGCCCCAGCGCGCCCGCTCGACATTCTGCGTCTCGTCCTTGCCCACCGGCACGGTCTCGTGCGGCAGGTTGGGAATACCCAGCGTGATCGCTTCGATCGTCGCGCGGATCTCATCGAGGCGCTGCTCGGATGACTTGAGCTCATCGCCGATGCCGGCGACTTCGGCCATCAACGCGGCGACATCCTCGCCCTTGGCCTTGGCCTGGCCGATTGCCTTGGAGCGGGTGTTGCGGAGGTTTTGCAGCTCCTGGGTACGTCCCTGGATCTGCTTGCGCTCGGCCTCCAGGGCCTCGACCGCCGGAACATCCAGGGTGAAGCCGCGTGTCGCGAGGCGGGCAGCGGTGTCGGCCAACTGGCCGCGCAGGAGAGCAGGGTCGAGCATGGAGAGTTCCAGTCTGGGTGGAAAGTCCGGCCATGGGCGGCCGGGCAGTCGCAAAGGGACGCGAAATTGCAACGGGGAGGCGGATTATCGCCGCCTCGGCACTATACCGGCAACGAACAAATCACCCGGATTCGCCCTTCGGGCGCGGCTTCGCCGCCTTCGCCCGCGCGGCACGCAGGCCGTCCAGCTTTTCCTTGAGCTTGATCTCCAGACCGCGCGGCAGCGGCCGGTAGTAGACCCGCTCGCCCATCGCTTCGGGAAAGGCGGTCTGGTCCAGCGCTACCCCGCCCTCGGCATCATGGTCGTACTGGTAGCCATCGCCGTAACCGAGCTCCTTCATCAGCTTGGTCGGCGCGTTGCGCAGGTGCATCGGCACCGGCTGGCTGCCGAACTCGCGGATGTCGCGGCGCACGGCGCCGAGCGCCTTGTAGCCGGCGTTGGACTTGGCACAACTGGCCATGTAGATCGCCAACTGCGCCAGTGCCAGCTCGCCCTCGGGGCTGCCCATGCGATCAAAGGCCTCCCAGGCAGCGATGGCCATTTCCAATGCGCGCGGATCGGCGAGACCAACGTCTTCCACCGCCATCCGCGTCAAGCGTCGCGCCAGGTAACCGGGGTCACAACCGCCGTCGAGCATGCGTGCCAGCCAGTACAGTGCGGCATCGGGGTTGGAGCTGCGCACTGACTTGTGCAGGGCGGAAATCTGGTCGTAGAACTGTTCGCCGCCTTTGTCGAAGCGGCGGCTGCGGTCAGCCAGCACCTGCTCCAGCGTCGCGGCGTCGATGTGGCCGCCCTCGCCTTCTGCCAGTTCGGCGGCGATTTCCAGCAGCGTGAGGCCACGACGCACATCGCCGTCGGCGGCCTGCGCGATCAGCGCCAGCTCGCCATCACCGACTTCGATGCCGCGCCCGCCGAGCCCGCGCGCCTCGTCTTGTAAGGCCCGCCGCAAGGATGCCGCGATGTCTTCCGCCGACACCGCATCCATGACGTGCACTCGGCAGCGCGAGAGCAACGCCGAGTTCAGTTCGAACG
>DASUOA010000415.1:0-22038 GCA_036276895.1 Arenimonas sp.
CGCGTCGGTCATCAGGATGATGCGGTGGTAGCGGAGCTTGTCCGGGTTGTACTCGTCCTTGCCGATGCCCGTGCCCAGCGCGGTGATGAGCGTGCCGACTTCGGCGCTGCCGAGCATGCGGTCGAAGCGCGCGCGCTCGACGTTGAGGATCTTGCCCTTGAGCGGAAGGATCGCCTGCGTCTTGCGGTTACGGCCCTGCTTGGCCGAGCCACCCGCGGAGTCACCCTCGACGATGAACAGTTCCGACAGCGCCGGGTCTTTCTCCTGGCAATCGGCCAGCTTGCCGGGCAGGCCGGCGATGTCCAGCGCACCTTTGCGCCGGGTCAGGTCGCGCGCCTTGCGCGCGGCTTCACGGGCACGGGCGGCATCGACGATCTTGCCGGCGATGGCCTTGGCTTCCAGCGGCCGCTCCTGCAGGAATTCCTCGAGCTTCTGGCCGATTACCGATTCGACTGCCGGACGCACCTCGGAGCTGACCAGCTTTTCCTTGGTCTGCGAGGAGAAGCTCGGGTCCGGCACCTTGACCGACAGCACGGCGATCATGCCTTCGCGCATGTCGTCGCCGGACAGCGCCACCTTGGCCTGCTTGGCGATGCCGTTCTGCTCGATGTAATTGCTCAGGGTGCGGGTGATCGCCGCACGGAAACCGATCAGGTGGGTGCCGCCATCCTTTTGCGGGATGTTGTTGGTGAAGCAGAACATCGTTTCCTGGTAGGCATCGGTCCACTGCAGGGCGATGTCGACGGTGATGCCGTCCTTCTCGCCCGAGGCCGAGACCACCGTCGGGTGCAGCGGATTCTTCAGCTGTGCCAGGTGCTCGACGAAGCTGCGGATGCCGCCCTCGTACTCGAACAGGTCGTGCTTGCCCTCGCCGCGCTCGTCGACCAGCTCGACCTTGACCCCGGAGTTGAGGAAGGAAAGCTCGCGCAGGCGCTTGGCCAGGATGTCGTAATGGAACTCGACGTCGGTGAAGATCTCGCTGCTGGGCAGAAAACGCAGGGTGGTGCCGCGCTTGCTGGAGCTGCCGACCGCCTTGAGTGGGTAGACCGGCTCGCCCAGCGCGTATTCCTGCTGGTGGTGCTGGCCGTCGCGCCAGATATCCAGCCACAGCTTGGACGACAGGGCGTTGACCACCGACACACCGACACCGTGCAAGCCGCCCGATACCTTGTAGCTGTTGTCGTCGAACTTGCCGCCGGCATGCAGCACGGTGAGGATCACCTCGGCCGCCGAGACACCTTCTTCCTTGTGAATATCGGTGGGGATGCCGCGGCCGTTGTCGGACACCGAGCAGGAACCGTCGGCATGCAGGGTCACGATGACATGGTCACAGTGGCCGGCCAGCGCCTCGTCGATGGCGTTGTCGACCACCTCGAACACCATGTGGTGCAGGCCGGTGCCGTCGTGGACGTCACCGATGTACATACCGGGGCGCTTGCGTACCGCCTCCAAGCCGCGCAGGACGGTGATCTTGCTGGAGTCGTAGCTGGTCGAGGGAATCGGTTGCGGCTCGGACATCGGTTCGGGATCTCTGCGATTTCGGGCGGAAAGGGCCATCGTCGGCCGCTGTGGGAAGGGCCGTCGGAAGAGCGTTCCGGAGGGTTTCGAGTATAGCGCGGGGAGGGGGGCAGGGCGACGAGGGCGACGCTCAGGCGCGCGACACAACCCCACGTTCCACGTGAAACCAAGCCGCCACGGGCGCTGTTTCGGGCAGGGATCCAGGGCGCTCCGTGCCGGTCAGGATCAGCTGCGCACCGCTGGTTAGGCAGTCGTCCAGCACGCGGCGCTGGTGGGCCAGATCCAGCTCGGACGCGAGATCATCAAGACAGATCACCGGCCACTCGCCGCGGTCTTCGGAAAACGCCCGTGCCTGGGCCAGGATGCAGGCCAGGGCAGTGAGCTTTTCCTGTCCCCGCGACAGGGTTTCCCGTCCTGGCAGTCCAGCGTAACCCACCGACCAATCCCCGCGATGGGGACCGACTGAGGTGAAGCCTGACGCCAGATCCCGATCGCGCTGCAACAGCAGGGCGTCGGCCAGTGACAGATCGCTACGACGCCAGCCGGGCTGGTAGTCCAAGTGGGCGCGCCCGAGTTCCGGCAAATAGCGGCCGGCCGTATCAGCAAGAATGGGGTCGAGGCGGCGCAAGTACTGCTCGCGGTAGCTGGCCAATCGCTCGCCCGATTCAGCCAGCTCGACATCCCAAGGGACCAGCTGTGACAAACCGGGCTGCGACTTGAGGAGGGCATTGCGCTGCTTCAAAGCGCGGCCATACCGGCGCCATATCTCCAGGAATGCCGGTTCCACGTGAAACAGCATCCAATCCAAGTAGCGCCGGCGGTGATCGGCTGGACCCGCGATCAACTCGTGGCTGCCGGGCTCGAAAGTGACCACCGCGAACTGGGCACACAGTTCGGCCAGCGTTGCGCAGGGGCTCGCATCCAGCCTCGCCTCCCAACTGCTGCCGGAGTGGCGAAGCCCTGCGCGACGAGTGCGGCCGCCGCCATCGCGCCACTCGGCATACAGCGAGAGTTGCGCTGATCCACTCTGCACCATGCCCTCCCGCACCCGCCCCCGGAATGAGCGGCCGTAGCCCAGCAGATGGATCGCCTCGATCACGCTGGTCTTTCCCGCACCGTTGCCTCCCGTCAGAAGATTGAGGCCCGCGCCCCACTCCAATTCGGCCGAGGCCAAACAGCGCAACCCTTCCACGCGCAATCGAAGCAATTCCATGGTTCAGCCCATCACTGGCGTCGAATGCACATGCCGATACGAAACCGCCCGGCCGAGGCCGGGCGGAACGGACTGCGACGGCACTCGCCCAATCGGGTCATCAGAGCCGCAGCGGCATCACCACGTGACGGCTGCGCTCGTGGCTGGCCTCACGTACAAGGGCCGAGGAATTGCCGTCGCGCAGGTTGAGGATCACCGTGTCCTCGCGCAAGGCCGACAGGGCATCAAGCAGATAAGTCACATTGAACCCGATCGACAGGCCCTCGACCTTCGTCTCGGCCTCGATCTCCTCCTGCGCCTCTTCCTGTTCCGGGTTGTGCGCGACAATTCGCAACTGCCCCGGCGAGACATCCAGCTTGACGCCGCGGTACTTCTCATTGGACAGAATCGCTGCGCGCTGCAGCGCCGCGCGCAGCAGGTCACGATCAACCTTGACCTCCTTGTCGGCACCGATCGGAATCACCGCGTCGTAATCCGGGAAGCGGCCGTCGATGAGTTTGGAGGTGAAAGTGACATCCTCGCGACGCATGCGCAGGTGGTTGCGGCCGATCTCCAGCTCCACCTCGCGGTCGCCGCCCTCAAGCAAACGCTGCAATTCCAGCACGCCTTTGCGCGGCAGGATGATCTGCTTGCGTGTCTGCACGCCGGCGGCCAGTTCGGCTTCGCACAGGGCAAGACGATGGCCGTCGGTGGCAACGCAGCGCAGCAGGTTCTCGCGCAGATCGAGCAGCAGGCCGTTGAGGTAGTAACGGACATCCTGCTGCGCCATCGCGAACGCGGTGCGCTCGATCAGCTCCTTCAGCGCCGACTCGGGAACCACGATGCGCTCGACCAGGTCGACATCCTCGACCGCCGGGAACTCGTTGGCCGGCAGGGTCGCCAGGGTGAAGCGGCTGCGACCCGCCTGCACCGTCACCTTGTCGCCAGACTGGCTGATGCTGACCCGGCTGCCATCGGGTAGGGCACGCACGATCTCGAACAGCTTGCGTGCCGGGATGGTGGTCTCGCCGGCGACCGCGTCGTCGACCTCGCTGCGCGCGACCATCTCGACTTCCAGGTCGGTGCCTGTCATCGAGACGCGGGATCCTTCGACCGTGACCAGCAGATTGGCCAATACCGGCAAGGTCTGTCGCCGTTCGACAACGTTGACGACTTGCTGCAGCGGCTTGAGCAGGACTTCACGCGACAGGCTGAAACGCATGCGGGACCCCAATAACAAAAGTGGATATTTAAGACTGGTGGTGGTGGTAGAGCAGCCGAAAACGCTGGACAACTAGCTTAACTACTTGAATATAATCAATTTTTCAGCAGCGAAGGGCTGTGTGTAGTACCCGTCTGGCAGTGGGGCAATCTGTGGATAAAAACGCGTGCGTGACGCTGCTCCCCAGTTGTCCACAGCTTGTCCCGTATCTTACGACAGCACCTGGTTATTCGCTGAGCTTGCGGATCAGCTTTTCCCAATCCTCGCGCATCTTGCCGTCGGTCTCGCACAGTTCGCGGATGACCCGGCAGGCATGCAGCACCGTGGTGTGGTCGCGACCGCCGAAGGCATCGCCGATTTCCGGTAGTGAATGCTCGGTCAGTTCCTTGGCCAGGGCCATCGCCATCTGCCGCGGGCGCGCCAGCGAGCGGGTGCGGCGCTTCGACAACAGATCGGCCATGCGCAGCTGGAAATAATCGGCCACGGTCTTCTGGATGTTGCCGATCGAGATCGCCTGCTGCTGCGCGCGCAGCAGGTCGCGCAGGGTTTCCTGGGCGAAGTCCACGGTGATCGGTCGACCCATGAAGTTGGAGCGGGCCGCCAGGGTGTTGAGTGCGCCCTCGAGGTCGCGCACGTTCGAGCGCATCCGCTTGGCGATCAGGAAGGCGACATCCTCGGGCAATGCGACCTGGCGCTCGGCGGCCTTGGCGATCAGGATCGCCGCACGGGTCTCGAAGTCGGGTGGCTCAATCGCCACGGACAGGCCCCAGCCCAGGCGCGATTTCAGGCGCGGCTCGAGGTTCTCGACCTCGCGCGGGTAGCGGTCGCAGGTCAGGATGATCTGCTGCTTGCCGTCGAACAGCGCGTTGAAGGTGTGGAAGAACTCCTCCTGGGTGCGCTCTTTGCCGGCGAAGAACTGGATGTCGTCGATCAACAGCGCGTCGACCTGCTGGAATTGGCGTTTGAACTGGTCCATGGCCTTCTCGGCCAGGGCCTTGGTCATGGCGCCGAGGAACTGCTCCGAGCGCAGGTAGAGCACGCGCATACCCGGGTTGTTGCGGCGCATCAGGTTGCCGGCGGCGTACATCAGATGCGTCTTGCCAAGGCCGGTGCCACCGTAGAGCAGCAACGGGTTGTAGGCCTTGCCCGGGTTCTGCGCCACCTGCAGTGCGGCGGCACGACCGAGCTGGTTGCTGCGGCCCTCGACGAAGTTGTCGAAGCTGTAATGCCAGTCGAGATTGCCCTGGAAATCGGGCAGCGGTTCACGCACCGTGGCCGTCGTCGCAGCGGCGGCGGCCGGTTTGCTGGCGGCACGCGCCACGGTGCCGACTTCGAGCTGCACCGCCAGCGGCGCGCCGACGTAATGTGCCACCAGCTCGCAGATGCGGGCGAGGTAACGTTCGCGCACGGCGTCGACCACGAAGGCATTCGGTGCCAGCAGGGTCAGGCCGGCGGCGTCGAGGCGAACCTGAAGTGGCTTCAACCACGTGTGCAGTTCGTCGGCCGGCAGCTCGGCCTCCAGGTGGTCCAGGCAGCGCGGCCAGGCAGCATCCATGTTCAAGAGACAGTCCGATCGCAACCCGGCAGTGCGCCGGGTTGTGGATAAGTGGGTGGGGTCGGCAAGTCTAGCGCCCGCCGCCGGAGGCCGCCATCTTGACTTTCCTTGACAGGGTCGCGGCAGGGCCGCTATAGTCCCCGGTCTTTTCCGCCATACTTTGACGGGGCGCCATCATGGCCACCAAGCGTACCTACCAGCCCAGCAACCTCAAGCGCAAGCGCGACCACGGTTTCCGTGCCCGCATGGCGACCGCCGACGGACGCAAGATCCTCGCCCGTCGTCGTGCCAAGGGCCGCGCCCGCCTCGCCGTCTGACCTGCTTGGCCGCCCTGTGGCGGCCCCGGTCCCCGGCCGTGAGCGACGCGCCTTCCGCCCGCTTTCCCAGCCGAGCGCGACTGCACCGCAGCGCCGAGTTCCAGACCGTCTTCGGTAACGGCCGGCGCTTTTCAAGCGCCCATCTGAGACTGCACGCCCAGCCCCGTCCGGAGAATTCCGAGGCGCGGTTGGGCGTGACCGTGTCCAAGCGAGTCGACAAGCGGGCGGTCGGACGCAACCGCATCAAGCGCGTGCTGCGCGATGTCTTCCGTCGGCATCGCCACGAATTGCCCGTTGGCGACTACGTACTGGTCGCCAAGCCCGAAGCACGAGGCGTCGCTGCCGCGGTGCTGCGCGACGAGCTTGCGCAGCTGTTTACCCGCGCCAGCGCATTGAAGCCATCGCCCCCGGCCGGCACAATGCCCGGCTCCGCCGGGACCCCGTCCCCCGCCCCCTGATCTGAGACCGCATCGGCCCGGCTTTGCCGGCGCCCGCCGCCTGCCCATGAACCAGACCCGTACCTTCCTGCTGATCGCCTGGCTGACCGTCGCCCTGTTGCTGTTCATGGAGTGGGGCAAGGCGCCCGAAAGCGCCGTGTCCGCCACTGCCACCGCCAGCGACCTGCCGGCAACGGCGCAAGCGCCTGCACCGAAGCCCAGTGGCGACCTGCCACCCTTGGAGGCCGCCGCGGACGGCACCGCCGCCGCCGCGACGTCAGAACCGGCAACGCTGCGCAGCGAGCTGCTGACGATCCGCAACGAGGTGCTGGCGCTTGAGATCGACACCCGCGGCGGTCGTCTGGTCGGTGCCGAACTACTGCAGTATCCGCTGACCAAAACGCCCGGCAGCGCCAATGTGCGCTTGCTCGACAACCGCCCCGGCAGCCTCTATCACGCCGACGCAGGCTTGTTGAACGCCCGCGGCGAAGCCTTGAGCAGCGAGGCGCTGTTCGCCGTCGAGTCGCAGACGGCCGACGCGCTGGTGTTGCGCTGGCAGGATCCGGGCACGGGCCTGGTACTGCGCAAGCACTTTCATCTCGCCGCCGACAGCTATGTACTGAATCTGCGCCAGGAGATCGGCAATCCAGGCACCCAGGCGCAGGTCGCCTATCGCTACAGCGAACTGTCGCGTCAGGCACCGGCGACCGCGGCGCGCAGCTGGGCAATGACCGACCCCGAGGCCTACAGTTTCGTGGGCGCCGCCTGGTACAGCCCTGGCGATCTGTTCGAGAAGCGCAGCTTCGCCGACTTCCAGGACGATGGCCGCCTCAACAAGGACGTCAATGGCGGCTGGATCGCGCTGCTGCAGCATCACTTCCTCACGGCTTGGGTTCCGCAGGGCGACTCCCAGCACCGCTTCCAGCTGGACTGGATCGATGCGCCGATGCAGCCGCTGTACCGCATCCGTGCCGTTGCTGCCGTGCAGGTGGATGCCGGCGCCGAGACGGTGGACGAGGCGCAATTGTGGATCGGCCCCAAGTTGCAGGAAGCGCTGGACGAGCTCGCGCCGACGCTCAAGCTCAGCGTCGACTACGGTTGGCTGACCTTCCTGTCGCAGCCGGTGTTCGACTGGCTGCTGTCGCCCTTCCATGCCCTGACCGGCAACTGGGGTTGGGCGATCGTGCTGACCGTGCTGTTGCTGAAGATCATCCTGTATCCGCTCGCCACCGCGCAGTACAAGAGCTTCGCCAAGCTGCGCGCGGTGCAGCCGCGCATCGAAGCGCTCAAGGAGCGCTACGGTGACGACAAGCAGAAGTTCCAGATGGCGATGATGGAGTTGTACAAGAAGGAGAAGATCAACCCGATCGGCGGCTGCCTGCCGATCCTGTTGACCTTCCCGGTGTTCATCGCCTTGTACTGGGTGTTGCTGGAGAGCGTCGAGCTGCGCCACGCGCCGTGGATCGGCTGGATCAGCAACCTCACCGCCCCGGATCCGTACTTCGTGCTGCCGGCGATCAACCTGCTGGTGATGTGGCTGACGCAGAAGATGACTCCGGCGCCGGGCATGGACCCGTTGCAGCGCAAGATGATGATGGCGATGCCGCTGGTGTTCGGCGTGATGTTCGCTTTCTTCCCGTCCGGCCTGGTGCTGTACTGGTGCACCAACGGCGTGCTCGGCCTGGCGCAGCAGTGGTGGATCACCCGCCAACACGGCGACAAGCCGGCGACGGCCAAGTAAAGCCAGCGGCCGCCGACCCGGCGCTCAGGCTTCTGCGACACTGCCGGCATGCCTGCCGCGCGTGACACCATCGCTGCCATCGCCACCGGTCCGGGAACCGGTGGCGTCGGTATCGTGCGGGTCTCCGGAGCGCAGGCAGAGCTGATCGGGCGGGCCTTGCGTGGCCGACCGCTGCAACCGCGAACGGCCAGCCACGTCCACTTCCGCGACGCCGCCGGCGAGGTCGTCGATGACGGCCTGCTGTTGTATTTCCCGGCGCCGCATTCCTACACCGGTGAAGATGTGCTGGAACTGCAGGGTCACGGCAACCCCGTGCTGCTGCGGGCCTTGCTGCGTCGCTGCGTCGAGCTCGGCGCGCGGTTGGCGCGACCCGGCGAATTCACCGAGCGTGCCTTCCTCGAAGGCAAGCTCGATCTCGCCCAGGCCGAAGCGGTGGCGGACCTGATCGCCGCCGGCAACGATGCCGCCGCGCGCGCCGCGCGGCGTTCGCTTGACGGGGTGTTTTCGCGTCGCGTCGATGCCGTCATCGAAGGGCTCACCGGAGTGCGGGTTTGGATCGAGGCGGCGCTGGATTTTCCCGAGGAGGAGATCGACTTCCTGGCCGCACCGGCGCTGCAGGGCCAGTTGCAGGCGGTGCGTGAGTCGATGGCAATGCTGTGCGCCGACGCGGAGCGCGGCAAGCGCTTGCTCGATGGCCTACACGCGGTGATCGTCGGCGCGCCCAACGCTGGCAAATCCTCGCTGCTCAACGCGCTCGCCGGCGAGGAGCGCGCCATCGTCACCGACATCGCGGGCACTACCCGTGATCTTCTGCGCGAAACCATCCGCGTCGATGGCGTCGAATTGACCCTGGTCGATACCGCAGGTTTGCGCGACACCGGCGACCGTATTGAACAGGAGGGCATCCGACGCGCCCGCGCCGAGCTGGCGCGAGCCGATCTTGCCTTGGCCCTGCTCGATGACCGCCACGCCGCGGCCGACCAAGCGCGCTTGCGCGGCGAGCTGGCCGGGGTGCCGCAGGTCCTGTGGCTGCACAACAAGATCGACCTCAGCGGGGCCGCAGTGCGCAGCGAAAAGCGCGACGACGGCCTGCACCTGTGGTTGTCGGCGCGCAACGGCGCCGGCATTGAGGCCCTGCACCAGGCGCTGCGCGAGCTCGCGGGCGGCCAAGGCGAGGGCGGCTTCAGCGCACGTGCCCGGCATCTGGACGCACTGGCACGCGCGGCACAGCGGCTCGAAGCGGCGGCACAACGACTACACGATGGCCAAGGCGAGCTGGCCGCGGAAGAGTTGCGATTGGCGCAGGATGCGCTCGCCGAGATCTCTGGCCGGATCG
This sequence comes from Arenimonas sp., assembly GCA_036276895.1. Classification (GTDB taxonomy): domain Bacteria; phylum Pseudomonadota; class Gammaproteobacteria; order Xanthomonadales; family Xanthomonadaceae; genus Arenimonas. Next base: position 9,319 of record DASUOA010000415.1, read on the forward strand.
ACGCGGACGCCCTGCTGGGGCGCATCTTCGCCGACTTCTGTATCGGCAAATAACGCGGCCGCGCCCACGGAAACGCGCATCGGGCAACGGAAATGCCTTGACAAAGCGGTCAAACTTTTATGTGCTGGAAGTCATACCCACGCCCAGAAGCGAGCCCTGCCCATGCCTGTCCGCTCCCCCGCCCCAGCGCCGACCCCGCACCGCCTCGCACTCGCCCTGACGGCGACGCTCGGTTTGGCCCTTGGCGCCTGCTCCAAGCAGGAGGAGGCACCCGCGCCGGCCGCTAGCACGGCGGCACCGGTGGCTGCCGAGGCACCGGCGGAGCAGACAGACGCCGACCGCGCCGCGGCGGCAGCCGCCGCGCTGGCGGCATTGAGCGCCGACGAGCTGCGCAGTCGCGGTGGCCAGGCCCTGCGCGAGCAGCGCCTGTACGCGCCGGCTGGCGACAACGCCATGGAGTACTACCTTGCCTTGCGCAGCAAATCGGAGCGACCCGATGCCTCGGCCGAGAGTGCCCTGGTCGACCTGATGCCTTACGCCATCATCGCCGCCGAGCAGGCCATCGGCCGCGAGGACTTCGTCGAGGCGGAGCGGCTCGCGGCCTTGATCGAACGCGCCGACACCCAGGCTCCGGCGCTGCCGCGCATCCGCGACTCCATTGCCAAGGGCCGCATCGGCGCAGAACAGCGCGCGGCCGAGGCGGTGGCCCGCGCCGAAGAAGAACAGCGTGCGCGCGAGGAAGCGGCGCGTCGTGCCGCCGAGGAAGCCGCCGCCGCGGCGTCGGCGCCGCCACCGACCGCCCAGCCGGCGCCGACGCAACCGGCGGTGACGCAACCGCAGCCGCAGCCCGCCGCTGCGCAGCCGGCCGCGACGCCACCGCCAGCGCAACCGGCGGCGCAGCCGGCACCACCGCCGGTCGCGGCGCGAACCACGCCGGTGCCGCTCAGCACTCCGCAGCCGGACTTCCCGGCGCAAGCCCTGCGCGCCGGCATCACCGGTGAAGTCGAGTTCGAGTACACCATCGCCCGCGACGGCAGCGTGTCCGATGTCCGCATCGTCCGCGCGCAGCCGCGTGGCACCTTCGAGCGCAGCGTGCTGTCGACGGTGCGCCGCTGGCGCTTCGAGCCACTGGACCAGGAGGTCACCCAGACCACCACCGTGGTCTTCCGCTGACGCCTGACGATTGATGTACGAACAAAGGCCCGGAATGTCCGGGCCTTTGTCGTTTCAGGCGGCGGCTCAGCCCGATATCGCGAGCTGCTCGCGATGGTAGATGCGCACGCACAGCCACATCAGCAGCGCCGCCAGCGCCAGGCTGCCGGCGAAACTCAGCGCAAAGCGCAACACGTCGACCACCTCGCCACGCGCCAACTCCAGGATCAGCACGCTCTGGCTGAGCAGCGGAATGGTCATCAACAGCGGCTCTGGACGCAAAGGCGAGAGCATCAGCACGATCGACGGAATCATCGGCAGCAGCATCAGCAGGCTGAGGTAGGTCTGCGCCTCGCGGTAGCTCTTGGCATAGGCCGCCACCAGCGTCTGCAGCGCGGCGAAGCACAGCACCAGCGGCAACATCAGCAGGCCGGCGCGCAGGATCATCCCGGCACCGAACTCGACGCGCATGCCGAGCCGGTCCAACGGTACGTATTGGAAGGCGATGGCGAAGGCGACCAGGCTCAGCAACATGCTGGCCATGGCAAAGCCGGTGGTGGCACCGAGCTTGCCGAGCACGATCTCGGCGCGGCTGGCGGGCGTCGCCAGCAGCGGCTCGAGCGACTGCCGCTCGCGTTCGCCGGCGGTGGTGTCGATGGCGAGATACATGCCGCCGAGGAAGGCGCCGATCACCAGTAGGTAGGGCAGGAAGCTGAGCAGTTGCCCGGCGCGTTGCTGCGCACTGGCGAGGTCACGCTGCTCGATCGCCACCGGCTGCAGAAGCGCCGGATGCAGTCCGCGCACGGCCAGCCTCAGCGAAGACTGCTCGCGCTGGTAGCTCTCCAGCAGGGCGACCACGCGCCGCACCGGCACCTGGCTGTCGCGATCGGAGCTGTCGTGCAGCACGCTCAGCGGTGCGGTTTCGCCTGCCTTCCAGCGGCTGGCATAGCGCCCGGGGATTTCCAGTACCACGCTGACCTTGCGCTCGCGCAGCGCCGCTTCGGCATCGGCGGGCGCCGCCTCGATGCGGACGTCCTGCCGGCGCAGCCAGTCGACCAGGTTGGGCGCGTGCTCGGTGCCGATCACCGGCAGCTGCAGCGGTTTCTCCGCCTGCGCCAGCTGCTTGCCAAGCATGAAGGACATCATCGCGGCGAACAGGATCGGGCCGAGCAGCGGCCCCATCACCAGCGCATTGAGCACGGTCTTGCGGTCACGCAGGTTCTCGCGCACTTCCTTGAGGAACACGGTGCGGATCGGGTTCATGCCAGCAATCCTTCTTCGCTGCCGATCGCCTTGACGAAGGCGTCTTCGAGGTTGTCTTCGCCGGTGGCCGCGCGCAACTCGTCCGCCGTGCCTTCGGCGACCACGCGGCCGTGCGCGATGATGACGATGCGATCGCACAGCGCCGCCACCTCCTGCATGATGTGGCTGGAGAACAGCACGCAGCGGCCTTCACCGCGCAGCTGCTGCAGGAAGCGGCGCATAGCGCGGGTTGCCATCACATCGAGGCCATTGGTCGGCTCGTCGAGCACGACATTGCGCGGGTCGTGCACCAGCGCGCGGGCGATCGCGGTCTTGACCCGTTGGCCTTGTGAGAAGCCCTCGGTGCGACGAGCCACGATGTCCGTCATATCCAATGCCGCGATCAATTCATCGCAGCGCTGGGCGAGCACCGCCTCGTCGAGGCCATGCAGGCGACCGAAATACTCGATGTTCTCGCGCGCCGTCAGCCGCTTGTACAAGCCGCGTGCGTCCGGCAGCACGCCGAGTCGGCGGCGCACCGTCTCCGCCTCGCTCACCGCATCGAAGCCGTCGACCAGCACCTGGCCGCGATCGGGGCGCATCAGGGTGTAGAGCATGCGCAAGGTGGTGGTCTTGCCGGCGCCATTGGGGCCGAGCAGACCGGTGATTTCGCCATCGCGGGCGGTGAAGCTCACGCCATCGACGGCTGTCACTGCACCAAAGGATTTATGCAGGTCGCGGATCTCGATCACGGCGCGGCTCCATTGAAGTCGAGGAAGAACGGCGTCGGGCCGAGCACATCGAGGCAGCTGGCATCGAGCCCGGCGGGGTCGAGCTGGTCGAGGAACTGCGCCGCCAGTCGTGGCATGCAGCCGCGGTTGATCAGGATGTGACCTTGGCCCTTGCCGACCAGGTGCCGGGCGCGCGACTTGCCCGCCAGCACCTGCTCGCCATAACGCGGCGGCGTGACCGGATCGAACTCGCCGGACAGCAGCAACATCGGCACGTCGGTGCTGATCGGCGCATTGAAATCGGCTGGACGTGGCGCGTGTGGCCATACCGCACACTGCGACTTCAGCAGGTCGATGATCTGGTTGCCGAGCAGGCGCCGCGCGTCCTCGTCACGCGGTTGCAGGCGATCGGCATCCTCGCTGCAGCTAACCGACAGGTGCATGCCCATGGCGATGGCGCCGCCTAGCGATTTGGCCAACAGCCTGGCATGCGCCAGCATCGGCTCCGGGCGACCGGCATCGGCTTCGTCGAGCAGCAGCGGCAGCAGCGCGGAAGATTCCGGGGCATAGGCGAACATGCGTACCACGGTCGCCAGATGCCCTTCGCCGAAGCGTTCGAGCAGACGCTGGTGATTCAAGGGATCGGTGAAGCGGATCGTCATCGGTTGCGCCCGCAGTCGATCGCGCAGCGCGTACTGACGCGGCAGCAGTTCGCCGTAGCGCTGTTGGCAGGCGCTCTCGCCGCTGCAGCGGGCGAAGATCGCCGCCAGTGCCGCATCGAGGTTCTCCGCATGTTCGCCGCCCAACGCCAACTCCGGCGGCACCACCGCATCGAGGATCACGCTGCGCACCGCCTGCGGATAGCGACGCAGGTATTCCTGCGCGGCGCGGGTGCCGTAGCTGCCGCCATAGAGATTGAGCAGCGGCGCGCCGATCGCCTGACGCACGGCTTCGATGTCGTGCACGGCGTGATGGGTGGCGTAGAAGCGTGGGTCAGCGCGCTCACCGATGGCGGCCAGGCAGTCCTGCGCCAACTTGGTCGCTCCGCCGGCATCGACGCGGGCGAGGTCGAGATCCTTGGGCCAGCTGCAATGTAAGGGATTGGAGCCGCCGGTGCCGCGCTGGTCGACCAGCAGGATATGGCGCTGCTCGCGGATGCGGGCGAAGGCCGGGCCGACATTGGCGATGCCTTCGGTGGCGGACTGGCCGGGCCCGCCGGCGAAGAACACCAGCGGATCGGGCCGGGGCTCGGCGCCCCGCGCCGGCAACCAGCCGATGCGTAGGCTGATTTTCCGGCTGGCGGGATCGGCCGGATTCTCCGGCGCGGCGAGTTCGGCGCAGTAGCCGCGCACCGGGATGGCCGCATCGGCCGGGCCGAGTGCGCATTCGCTGAAGCTCAGGGCACCCCAGCTCCGGGTGCTGGCCTGGGCGGCGCCAGCGCTGCCGAGTGCGGCGACAAGGCTCGCGGCGAGCAACGCCACGGAGCGGTGGCGGGACGGGGAGCGGCTCATGCGGCCTCCGGGTCGTGGAAAATCGATTCGATGCGTTCACCGAACACGCGGGCGATGCGGAAGGCCAGCGGCAGGCTGGGATCGTACTTGCCGGTTTCGATGGCATTGACGGTTTGACGCGAGACATCGAGCTGCTCGGCCAGCGCGGCCTGTGACCAACCGCGTTGCTCGCGCAGTTCGCGCAACCGGCTCTTCATTCGTGATAGCTCCGGCCCAGCCAGTACTTGGCCAGACCAAAGGCCAGACACAGACCGGGAAACACCCAGACCGCGGTAGCGACGGGATCGAGCGTCAACAGGCCGGCCTTGGCCAGCAGGGCGAGCGAAAAATAGCCGAGTCCGATCACCAGCCCCGCGACCGCCGCCGCCTCCAGCTGCAGCTGGCGCTGGAACTCGTCGCTGTCGCGGATGCCGGCGACCATCGCCCTTGCCATCAGCCCCACCGGCAGCAGCGGCGCCAACGCCAGCAGGGCGCGCAGCGCCGCCGGCCACTCGGCGGCCACCGTGCGCAGCAGGTAGACCGAGGCGAACAGCACGCCGACATAGACCAGGGCGGCTGTCAGCAGTTGCCGTCGATAACGCCGATCACGGGGTTGGCAGCGTTCCATCGTGAAATCCTGTGTCAAGTGAGCTTGACACAAGCGTGCACGCGATCACCGCACCATGTCAAGCATCCTTGACACGGTGCGCCGCGCTATTTGGAACTGACGTACTTTTCTCGACGGATATGCGGCACCGGCAGGCCAAGCCCCTTGAGCGCTTCGAAGCAGGCATCGACCATGTTCGGATTGCCGCAGAGATAGGCGATGTCGCCGGCGGCATCGGGCGCGAAGTCGGGCAGCGCGTCCTGCACATAGCCCCGACGCACGTCCGGATGCGGATCGACGGGCAGCTCGCGTGAGAAGCAGGGCACGAAACGGAAGCGCGGGTTGGCGGCCGCGAAAGCATAGAAATCGTCGCCGTAGATCAGCTCCGCCGGTGTACGCGCACCGAACAGCAGCACCACCTCGACGCCACGTGAATCCATCAGCGCCTTGAGCTGCGGCAGCATGGCGCGATACGGGGTGACGCCGGTGCCGGTGCCGATCAACAGGTAGCGGCGGTTGCCATCCTGCGGCATCAGGCAGAAGCGCCCATAGGGGCCGCTAGCCTGGATCTGTTGGCCCTCGTCGAGGGCGGTGAAGATCGCCGTGGCGGCGCCGCCCTGCACGTAGCTCACCGCGATCTCGACCGCATCGAACGGGCCCAGCGCGTGGTCGTGCATGGTCGCCAGCGAATAGCTGCGCTTGGTCGGGGTGCCGTCGGGATAGGTGAAGTGCACCTGGATGAACTGGCCGGCGATGAAGTCCAGCGGCAGCCCGTCGTCGCGGACGAAGGCGAGGTGGCGCACCGCGGGCGCCAGCATGCGGCTGTCGATCAGCTTCAGCGGGAAATGGACGATGGCCAAGCCGGACTCCAACGCGCCCGGGAGCGGGCGAAACGGCCGGATATACTACGCCGCCGCGCCCGCTGCTGCAGGCGCAGCGCCTTGCGCGGGCCTGGCATCGCCCCCATTCCACGGGCTTCGCGCCACGGCGCCACTGATCGGAAACCATTGCATGCCCCAGCCACCCGAAGCGACGCCGGCCCTGCGCGTACAGGATCTGCGCAAGACCTATGACACCGGCGTCGAGGCACTCAAGGGCGTCTCGCTGTCCGTCCAGCCTGGCGATTTCTATGCGCTGCTCGGCCCCAACGGTGCCGGCAAGTCGACCCTGATCGGCATCGTCAGCTCGCTGGTCAATGCCAGTGGCGGACGCGCCGAAGTGTTCGGCGTCGACATCGCCACCCGGCGCTCCGACGCGATGCGCCTGATCGGCCTGGTGCCGCAGGAAATCAACTTCACCATGTTCGAGAAGCCGCTCGACATCCTGGTCAATTACGCCGGCTTCTACGGAATTCCGCGCGCAGAGGCCGAGGCGCGCGCCGAGATCGAACTCAAGCGCGCGCAGCTGTGGGAGAAGGCGCGCGCGATGAGCCGCACGCTGTCGGGCGGCATGAAGCGTCGCTTGATGATCGCCCGCGCGATGATGACGCGGCCACGGCTGCTGATCCTCGACGAGCCCACCGCCGGCGTCGACATTGAGATCCGTCGCGGCATGTGGAAGACGCTGAAGGAAGTGAACGCCGCCGGCACCACGGTGATTCTGACCACGCACTACCTCGAGGAAGCCGAGAGCCTGTGCCGCAACCTCGCGATCATCGATCGTGGCCGCATCATCGAGCAGGGCCCGATGAAGACGCTGCTGGCCAAACTCGATGTCGAAGGCTTCCTGCTCGATATCGAGGGTGAACTGCCGCCGCGGCTGCCGGCCATCGACGGCGTCACCCTGGCGGCCGAGGACGCGCACACGCTGGACATCGAGATGCCGCGCGAGATGGACCTGAATCGGGTCTTCGTCACACTGAGCGAGGCCGGCATCCGCGTGCGCTCGATGCGTACAAAATCCAACCGTCTGGAAGAACTGTTCGTGCGCCTGACCGGGCAGACGGAGGCCGTGGCATGAGCCATCCCAACCTTACCGCGCTGCGTACCATCGCCCGCCGCGAGATCAGCCGCATCCTGCGCATCTGGGGCCAGACCCTGGTGCCGCCGGCGATCACCATGACCCTGTACTTCCTGATCTTCGGCAACCTGATCGGCTCGCGCATCGGCACCATGGACGGCATCGGCTACATGGATTTCATCGTCCCGGGGCTGGTGATGATGGCAGTGATCCAGAACGCCTACGGCAATATCTCGTCGAGTTTCTTCGGTGCCAAGTTCGGCCGCCACATCGAGGAGATGCTGGTCAGCCCGATGCCGAACTGGGTGATTCTGACCGGCTATGTCAGCGGTGCCGTGCTGCGCGGCTTGATGGTCGGTGCCATCGTGCTGGCGATCGCGCTGCTGTTCACCAAGGTGCAGGTGCCGCACCCGCTGGTGACGCTGGCGACGGTGGTACTCGGCGCCACCATTTTCGCGCTGGCGGGATTCGTCAACGCGGTGTACGCCAAGAAGTTCGACGACATCGCCATCGTGCCGACCTTCATTCTGACGCCGCTGACCTATCTCGGTGGGGTGTTCTACTCGGTCAAGCTGCTGCCGGACTGGGCCGAGACCGCGACCCACTTCAACCCGGTGTTCTACATGGTCAACGCCTTCCGCTACGGCCTGCTCGGGCAGAGCGACGTGTCGCTGGCGCTGGCGTTCGGGCTGATGCTGGCCTTCGTCGCCGGGCTCGGTGCGCTGGGGCTGTGGCTGCTGACGCGGGGTGTGGGCTTGCGCAGCTGAGGCAGGCTTCGGCGCTACACTCGCCGCCATGCAAGCGCTGCTGCTGTGGCAATGGAGCACCACGGTCCAGATCACCTCGGCGGTGATGCTGGCGGTGTTCATGCTGGTGTTCCGGCGTTCGGCGCCGGGGCCGGTGCTGGACCTGTGGGCCGGCGCATGGCTGGCCAATCTCGGCGCACTGATGATCACCGTCGCCTATTGGTTCGGGGCCCACCAGCTGCTCTCGGCAACGCTGATCACCAGCGTCTACATCGCCTGCAAGTCGTTGTTCCTGTATCTGCTGCTGGCCGGCCTGCAACAACTGCTTGGCCAGCCCTGGCGTTGGCGCGAGGGCGGGATGCTGGCCGTGGTGCTGTCGGCGTTGCTGTTCGGCCTGTTGCTCGACGGTATTCCCAAGGTTGGCGTGGCGCAGGCTTCGCTGATCGCGTTGGCGCTCGGTTATGGCAGTTGGCGTTGCCTGCGCAGCGCCGGCCTGGCCTTGGGCTGGCTGGGTTGCGGCATGGCCTTGCGGGCCCTGCTGGCGGCGGCCGAGGCCGCCATCTACGCGGCGCAGGTCGACAACGACGGACAGCCGCTGGGGGGCTGGCTCGATCTTTTCCTGGCCGCGCATTCGTCCTTCGACACCGGCGCCGAATGGCTGATCCTGCTGGGCTGCGTGCTGGCAATCATGCGCCAGTCGCAGCTGCGGCTTGAACACAGCCACTCGGAGCTGTTCGCGGCAAATCGCCGGCTGCAGCAGCTGGCGCAGCACGATCCACTGACTGGTCTCGCCAATCGCGTCGATCTTGCCGCGAGTCTACAGCGCGCTCGCAGCCAGCGCGCGCGGTTGCTGTTCTTCGACCTCGATGGCTTCAAGCAGATCAACGATCGCCTCGGCCATGATGTCGGCGATGACTGCCTGCGGCGCTTCGCCGATGCCTTGCGGCAGCATTTCGCCGACGCCGAACGTCGGGTGCGCTACGCCGGCGACGAGTTCCTGGTGATCGATTGGCCGCGGCCGGAAACGGAGCTCAAGGATCGGCTCGACGCGATGCGGGCGCAGCTGGCGCAGCCGGCCTCGGGACTGCCGGCGATGGAGTTCAGCGTTGGCGTGCGCGAGTTGTCCGGTGACGACGATATCGAGGCGACCCTGCGCCAGACCGACGCGGCGATGTATGCGCAGAAGCGCGAGCGTCGGCAAGTCGCGGCACGCGGCTGAGCCTGTTCACGGCATGGGCAGGCGGAAGAAGGCGCGCGTCGCCGCGGCGGTCGCCGCGGCCGTGACTTCGACCGGCTCGCCGCGATCGCGCGCCAGTTCCTCGACGATGTGCGCGAGGTACATCGGCTCGTTGCGCCGGTGCGAAGGCGCCGGGCGCACGGTGCGCGGCAGCAGGTAGGGCGCGTCGGTCTCGATCATCAGGCGGTCGGCCGGGATGTCCTTGACGAATTCGCGCAGGTGCTGGCCGCGGCGTTCGTCGCAGAGCCAGCCGGTGATGCCGATGTGGTAACCGGCATCGAGGCATTCGAAACATTCCTCTTTGCTGCCGGTGAAGCAGTGCACCACCGCCGGGCCGAGTTTGCCGTCGAAGTTGCGCAGCATGGCGAGGAAGTCCTGATGGGCATCGCGCTGGTGCAGGAACAAGGGCTTGCCGCAGTCGGCCGCGAGCTGCAGCTGGCGCTCGAAGGCGCGTCGTTGCGCCGGGCGCGGCGAGAAATCGCGGAAGTAGTCGAGGCCGCACTCGCCAACCGCGACGACTTCCGGCTGCGCGTGCAGGGCGCGCAGTTCGGCCTCGCATTCGTCGGTGAGTTCGATGGCGTGGTGCGGGTGGATGCCGGCGGTGGCGAACAGTTCGCCGGGATGGGCACGGGCCAGTGCGAGCGCCTGCGGGTTGTGGCTGCGACTGGCGCCGGTGATCACCATCTGCACCACGCCGGCGTCGCGCGCGCGTTGCAGCACGGCGTCGCGGTCGTGGTCGAAGCTGTCGTGGGTGAGGTTGGCGCCGATGTCGATCAGGTGCATGGACGGATGTCTGGTCGCAATTCAGGCGCGCAGTTTACGCGGTGTCGCGGATGGCCCGAGCGGGGAAGCGTGGCTCGGGACACGCCGTGAATCCATCCATGGAGGCTTGGCTTTGGCATCCCTGCCAAAGACAGTCCCGAGCCACGCTTCCCCGCTCGGGCCTGGATACTTACGCGCCGCTCCAAGAGCCAATCACCAGCGCTGCCGGTATTCTTGCGCGCGTGAACCGTCCCGACTTTCCCATCGCGCCGCTGCTGCCGGAGATCCTGGCAAGCCTCGCTGCGCATTCGCGGTTGGTGCTGGAAGCACCGCCGGGTGCCGGCAAGACCACGCAGGTCCCGTTGGCGCTGCTCGACGCACCGTGGCTGGGCGTGCAGAAGATCGTGCTGCTCGAGCCACGCCGCGTCGCTGCGCGCGCGGCGGCGGGGTTCATGGCGAAGCAACTCGGCGAGGCGGTCGGCCAGACCGTGGGTTACCGCATCCGCTTCGACAACCAGGTGTCGGCGCGGACGCGGATCGAAGTGGTGACCGAGGGCATCCTGACGCGGATGATTCAGGACGATCCGACACTGGATGGCGTCGGCGCGATCCTGTTCGACGAGTTCCACGAGCGACATCTGTCAGGCGATCTCGGTCTGGCGTTGGCGCTCGACGTGCAGTCGCAGTTGCGTGATGACCTGCGTCTGGTGGTGATGTCGGCGACGCTTGATGGCGAGCGGCTGGCGGGCTTCCTCGATGCACCGCGGCTGACGTCCGCGGGCCGCAGCTATCCGGTGACGCTGCGGCATTTCCCGGCGCGTCGTGAAGAGGCCCTGACGCTGCAGCTGCGGCGTTGCATCGAGCAGGTGCTGGCGGCGCATCCGGGTGATGTGCTGGTGTTCTTGCCGGGCCAGCGCGAGATCGGTGATGCGCAACGATCACTGGCCGATGCCGTCGGCGACGCCCGCCTGCTGCCGCTGCATGGCGAGCTGCCGGTCGAGGCGCAATCGGCCGCGCTCAATCCCGATCCGGAGGGGCGCCGCCGCATCGTGCTCGCGACCAATGTCGCCGAAAGCAGTGTGACCTTGCCGGGTGTGCGCGTGGTGATCGATGCCGGTCTGGCGCGTGAGCCGCGCTTCGATCCCAGCTCGGGCTTCTCGCGACTGGCGACGGTGAACATTTCGCAGGCATCGGCCGATCAGCGCACGGGTCGCGCCGGCCGCGTCGCCGAAGGTTGGGCGTATCGCCTGTGGCCGGAGTCGCAACGATTGGAACCGGCGCGCACGCCGGAGATCGCGCAAGTGGAACTCGCCGGCCTGCGTCTGGAGCTCGCCGCCTGGGGCGGCGCGCTGCGCTTCGTCGACACGCCGCCCGCCGGCGCACTGGCGGCGGCCGGCGATCTGCTGCGCCGCCTGGGTGCGCTCGATGCCAGCGGACAGATCACGGCGTTCGGCCGTGACTGCTTGCGCCTTGGCACGCACCCGCGACTGGCGGCGATGCTGCTCGCCGTGCGCGGTGAAGAGCAAGCCTTGGCCTGCGATCTCGCGGCGCTGATCGAGGCGCGTGACCCCTTGCGTTCGCGTTCGGATGCGCTGGCCGAGCGCAGGTCAGCACTTGCGGCATTCAGGGCCGGACGCATCGCGAGCGACGCCAACCGTGGCGCGCTCGCCGCTATCGACCAGACGGCAAAGCAATGGCGCCGGCGTCTGCGTCTCGACGCGGCGCCGCCAGCGCACGCGCCGGCGCACCTGCTCGGCAATCTGCTCGCACACGCCTTTCCCGAACGGATCGGCCGCCAGCATCCGGGCGACCCGCTGCGCTACCAGCTCGCCGGCGGCCGCAGTGCCCGCCTGCATCCCGAGAGCGCGCTGTACGGCGAGCCGTGGATCGTCGCCAGCGAGCTGCGCTTCGAACACAAGGACGCGCTGGTGCTGCGTGCCGCGCCGCTCGACGAAGCGCGACTGCAGCGCGATTTCCCCGATCGCTGCTTCGAGGGCGACGTGGTGCGCTGGGATGGCAACGCCCGCGCACTGGTGGCGCGTCGCGAGCGCCGCTTCGATGCCATCGTCATCGAGAGCAAGCCGGCCGGTCGCCCCGATCCCGCGCTGGCGGCACAGGCCTTGTGCGATGCGGTCGGTGAACTCGGCCTCGATGCGCTGCCGTGGACCGACGGCCTGCGGCAATGGCGCGAACGCGTGCGCAGCCTGCGCGAGTGGATGCCCGAGTTGGGTCTGCCGGATTGCTCCGATGAGGCCTTGCTGACCACGCGCGAGCAATGGCTCAGGCCCGCCTTTAGCGGCAAGACGCGCCTCGATGCGCTGAGTGAAGAGGAACTCGGCGAAGCGCTGCGCAGTACGCTCGACTGGTCTCAGCGACAGCAACTCGACCGCCTCGCTCCGCGCCGCATCACCGTGCCCTCCGGCCAGGAGCGCGGCATCGACTACGCGCACGGCAGCGCGCCGGTGCTGGCGGTCAAACTGCAGGAACTGTTCGGCCTCGCCGACACCCCGCGCATCGCCGATGGCCGCGTGCCCCTGACCCTGCACCTGCTCTCGCCCGGCGGCAAACCGCTGCAGGTGACGCAGGACCTGCGCAGCTTCTGGGACCGCACCTACCCGGAAGTGAAGAAAGAAATGAAAGGCCGCTACCCGCGCCACCCCTGGCCCGACGACCCGTGGACGGCGCAAGCCACCCATCGCGCCAAACCCAGAGGAACCTAGCGACGCAGGTGGCGGGCAACCGCGCAGCCGCAGCCCAAGCGGCCGCTGTTTGAGCCTCCGCAGGAGGCGAGTTC
>DASUOA010000416.1:0-2498 GCA_036276895.1 Arenimonas sp.
TCAACGGATCGGAAACGCGGAAGAGGTCGAGCGAGAAGTTGAGGCTGTCGGTCGGCACGAGAACGGCCGACAGGTCCGTCAGGCTGCCGATCAGCGAATTCTCCAAACCGGCCAGCGAGAAATTGATCGTATCCTCGAACGTGACCGGCGCCGGAACTCCCAGATTGGCCACCAACCCGGTCGTGGTGCCCGGATTGATCGTGCCAAGGTCGAACGTCGATGCCGATGCCGACTGAGTGACGGCTCCCAAACCAAGCACACCCGCGGCCAGCAGCATCAGGAGTCGTTTCATGACTATGTCTTCCTCTTTTTGCCCACGTCCGCGCGCCCGCGCGAGCGCGCGACTGCTCCTTTGGATTGCCGCAAGATTATCACCCGCCCTTGTGACTTCTCAGGGTTAATCTTGTGACATCGGCAATGCCAAGACGCTCCGCGGCATTGTTGCATCGTCCAGCAGTTGTCAGCCTTGCTAAGCTGATCGGCCGCATTTCCTTAATGTCGTGCGTCGATTCTGCTGTTGTCGCCATTCCGGACCCGCCCTGCCTTGGCTCTGTTTTCTCGTTCTCCAGATGCCACCTGGCTATCGCCGCGGACGCGGTTCCGCCGCACGCTGCGAATCGCCTTCTACGGAGCGGGCGCCCTGGTCGCCGCGCTTTCCCTCGCGCCGAGCGCAGCGCTGCCGCCGACGTCGATCGGTGACAAAGTGGAGCACGTCATCGCATACGCCGTGCTCGGCCTGCTCGGCGCCGCGAGCTCGGATCGCAGCGTGGTGCGCATGATTCTCGGCCTTGCCGCTTTCGGGATCGCGATCGAGATGCTGCAGGCGTTCTCGCCGGGTCGCTCGCCCGATCCGCTTGACGTCGTGGCGGACGTTGCCGGCGCCAGCCTCGGCTGCGGTGCGGTGATTCTGCTGCGCCGGATGACATCGTTGTTGATTGACAAGGACGCGGCCGGCGCAACACCATGCGGCACTCGCGTCGCTGGCGGCGATGCCGAGCCGATTTCCGGCAGCCCAGCCGCGGCATCGTCTTCACCACATAAGAGAGCCTCATGCGTGTCCGACTGACCTGCGCGATCGCCGCGATGCTGTTGCTTGCCGCCTGCGATTCGCCGGAGGAGCGCGAGGCGGCATACCTGAAGAGCGGCAAGGAGCTCTATGAAAGCGGAGAACTGTCGAAGGCCGCGATCGAGTTCCGCAATGCGCTCAAGATCAATCCGACCGGTGTCGAGGCGAAATACTTCACCGCACTGATCTTCGAAAGGAACGGCAATGTGCCCCGCGCGATCTCGGCCTTCCAGGAGGTCGCGCTGCAGGATCCCAGCAACCGCGACGTCCAGCTGAAGCTCGGTCAATACGCCCTGATGAACGGTGATGCGGCGCAGGCCCGCGACCGCGCCGACAAGCTGATCGCGCTCGATTCCAGCAAGGCCGACGGCCACACCATGAAGGCGGCCGCCCTTCTCATGATGAGCAAGCTGCCGGAGGCGGAGGCGGAAGCCAACATCGCACTCAGCCTCAAGCCGCATGACGAGGACGCGACCATCGTGCTTGCAAGCCAGCGCGCGCGGAAGAACAAGTTCGACGAGGCCGAGGCGATGGTCGAGGACGCGCTGGTGGCCAATCCCAAGAGCGTCCAGCTGCTCGGCCTCAAGCTGAAGCTGCTGGCGGACCAGGACCGCAAGACCGAGGTCGAGCAGGTCTTGCGGCAGCTGATCGAGCTCGATCCCGATAATCCGACCCACGTCGTGCTGCTGGCGAGCGAGCTGACGGCCGCCGGGCGGCTGCCGGAGGCGCGCGAAGAGTTCCGCCGCGCCATCGCCATCAACAAGGATTCGCAGTTGCTGCTGGCGGCCTATGCCGACTTCCTCGAAAAGCAGGCCGGCACGGACGAGGCGATCGACGAAGCCAGGCGGCTGGCCGGACAGTACAAGGGCAACGCCCTCTATTCCTTCCTGCTGGCGCGGCTCTACATCAAGGCCGACCGGCTGGACGAAGCGGACGCGCTGCTGAAGCAGCTGGTCGAGGAGTTCGAGCGCTCGTCCGACAAGCTGGACGCCCAGGTCGAGCTGGCGCGCATCACGCTGCTGCGCGGCGACCGGCCAGGCGCACTCGAGCAGCTGGCGACCATCCTGAAGGCCGACAGCAAGAATCAACGCGCCCTCACCCTGCGCGCCGGAATCAACCTGCAGGACGGCAAGTTCGACGAAGCGATCGCCGACGCGCGCGCGATCCTCAGCGACTCCCCGACCTCGGCCGCGGCGCTGACGATCCTGGCCAAGGCCTATACGGCGACCAACGAGAACGAGCTTGCCATCCGCGCGCTGCGCAACCTCGCGCGGGCGATGCCCACCAATGTCGATGTGCACAAGCAGCTGGCCGGCCTGCTGGTGATGCGCGCCCCGGACGAAGCGCTCAGATCGCTCGACGCCGCAATCGCGCTCAGCCCGGACGATGCGGAGCTGAAGGCGCAGAAGGCACAGGTGCTGATCTACACCAA
>DASUOA010000417.1:0-3922 GCA_036276895.1 Arenimonas sp.
AGTGCCATCCGCGCCGACAACCCCGAGTTGCTGGCCGCGCGCGCCGAGCGTGTTCCGCTGGTGCCGCGTGCCGAGATGCTGGCCGAGCTGATGCGCTTCAAGCGCGGCATCGCCATCGCTGGCACTCATGGCAAAACCACCACCACCTCGCTGGTGGCCAGCGTGCTGTCCGAAGGTGGACTCGATCCGACCTTCGTGATCGGTGGACAGCTGCTGTCGGCCGGCGCCAATGCGCGACTGGGAACCGGCCAATGGCTGGTGGCTGAGGCCGACGAAAGCGACGGCAGTTTCCTGCGCCTCAATCCACTGGTCGCAGTGGTCACCAATATCGATGCCGACCATCTGGAAAACTACGGCGGCGACTTCAATCGCGTGCGCGCTGCCTTCGCGGAGTTCCTGCACCGCTTGCCCTTCTACGGTCTGGCGGTGCTGTGCATCGACGACGCCGAAGTCGCGCAACTGGCCGAGGCGATGCCGCGGCATCTGGTGACCTATGGATTCTCTGACGCCGCCGACGTGCGTGCCAGCCATGTGACGCAGGATGGCGGCCGCATGGGCTTCACCCTGCATCTGCCGGAAGAGCCGCCGCTGCCGGTCACGCTCAACCTGCCGGGCCGTCACAACGTGCAGAACGCGCTGGCGGCCGCCGCCATCGCCTGGCAGCTCGGTGTCGAGCCGGCACAGATCGCCACGGCACTGGACAAGTTCCAAGGTATCGGTCGCCGTTTCAACGTCAAGGGCGAGCTGGACTTCGGTGCCGGAAAGGCCTTGCTGGTCGACGACTACGGCCATCATCCGCGTGAGCTCGAAGCGGTATTCGCGGCCGCGCGCGGCGGCTGGCCGCAGCGCCGGCTGGTGGTGGCCTTCCAGCCGCATCGCTACTCGCGCACACGCGACCAGTTCGACGATTTCGCGGCGGTGCTGTCCAGCGTCGATGCCCTGTTGTTGACCGACGTCTATCCCGCCGGCGAGGCGCCAATTGTCGGCGCCGATGCGCCGGCGCTGGCGCGCGCGATCCGCAACCGTGGCCGTGTCGATCCGGTCCTGGTGCACGGCGTGCGCACGCTGCCTGACGTATTGCCCGACTTGCTGCAGGACGGCGACCTGCTGCTGTTGATGGGCGCCGGCGACATCGGTCAGGTCGCCGGCGAGCTCGCTGCCCACGGACTCGCAGGGAAAAAGACACCATGAGCCGCATCACCGACCCCAGCCAGTTCGGACGCGTCGCCGTGTTGATGGGCGGCGACAGCAGCGAGCGCGAAGTCTCGCTCGCCTCCGGCGAGAACGTACTGGCGGCACTGCGCCAGCGCGGCGTCGATGCCGAGGCGGTCGACGGCATTCCGGCCCTGCTCGCCGCGCTGCAGGGCGGACGCTTCGATCGCGTGTTCAACATCCTGCACGGCGGCCAGGGCGAGAACGGCGTACTGCAGGGTCTACTTGAAGCGCTCGGTGTTCCCTACACCGGCTCGGGCGTGCTCGGCTCGGCGCTGGCCATGGACAAGCTGCGCAGCAAGCAGGTGTGGATCGCGCTGGGCCTGCATACACCGGGTTATGTCGCGCTCAGGCCCGGAGACGACGTGCGCGCCGCCGCGCACCGTATCGGCCTACCGGTGATCGTGAAGCCTTCGGCCGAAGGCAGCAGCGTCGGTGTCAGTCGGGTGTTCGATGAGGGCGATCTCGATGCCGCGGTCGAGCTGGCGCGTCGTTACCGGGGCGAGCTGCTGATGGAGCAGCTGATCGAAGGCGAGGAGCTGACCGTGGCCGTCCTTGGCGATGAAGCGCTGCCCTCGATCCGCATCGTGCCCGCTGGCGAGTACTACGACTACCACGCCAAGTACGTTGCCGAAGACACGCAATATCTCTGCCCCGGTCTCGACGGCGATGCCGAGGCGCGCCTGCGCCGGCTGGCGCTGGATGCGTATCGCGCCATCGGTTGCCGCGGTTGGAGCCGAGTCGACGTGATGCGCGATCGCGCCGGTCGCTTCTTCCTGCTCGAAGTGAACACCGCGCCAGGCATGACCACGCATTCGCTGGTGCCCAAGGCCGGCGCGCAGGTCGGCATCGACTTCCCCGAGCTGTGCTGGCGCATCCTCGAAACCTCGTTGCCGGAGGTGGCGCAAGCATGAACGGACTGCTGCGCCTCGCCGTCTGGTTGCTGGCCATCGCCATGGTGACGCTGCCGATCGTGGCGGTGCTGTCGGGCTGGATCGGCACCGAGCGCTGGCCTCTGCGGCAGCTGGTGCTAACCGGCGAATTCCAGCTGGTCGAGGATGCGCGCGTGCGCGAGGCGGTGCTGCCGCAGGCCGGACGCGGATTTTTCGCCGTCGACCTGCGCGAAGTGCGCGATGCCGTCGCTGCCTTGCCCTGGGTCGCGACGGTGCAGGTGCGCAAGCGCTGGCCCGACCGCATCGAGATCCAGGTCGGCGAGCATCGTCCGGTGGCGCGCTGGGGCGAGTCGCGGATGCTGGCCGAGGGCGGCGAGTTGTTTCCGGCCGTGCCCGGTCGCGGTGCCGGCCTGCCGTTGTTCGAAGCTCCCGACGACCGTGCCGGCGAAGTGGTCGTCTTCCATCGCGAGGCACAGGCTGCGGTCGCACCGCTGGGTCTGGCGATCGCCGAGGTGCGGCTGTCGCCGCGCGCCAGCTGGAGCCTGGTTCTCGACGACGGCCTGGAGCTCGAGCTTGGTCGCGACGAGGCGCTGCCGCGCCTGCAGCGTTTCGCTGCGCTGCTGCCGGCGCTGCGCGCCGAAAGCGCGAAGGCATTGCAGCGCGTCGACCTCCGCTACACCAACGGTTTTGCCGTGGTCCACCAGGATCCGCCGGCGATGCCACCTCCTCCCGCAGTACAGGCCAGTTCATGAATCGCAAAGGCGACAAGCAGCTGATCGTCGGTCTCGACATCGGCACCTCCAAGATCACCGCCCTGGTCGGCGAGTACCTGCCGGGCCAGGAGATCGAAGTGATCGGCATCGGCTCGCACGAATCGCGCGGCATGAAGCGCGGCGTGGTGGTCGACATCGAATCGACCGTGCAGTCAATCAAGCGCGCGATCGAGGAGGCCGAGCTGATGGCCGGTTGCGAGATCCGCTCGGTGTACGCGTCGATTTCCGGCAGCCACATCCAGTGCCGCAACTCGCCCGGGATCGTGCCGGTGGCGGGCGGCGAAGTGACCTACGCCGATCTTGAGCGCGTGCTGGAAGCGGCCAAAGCGGTGGCGGTGCCGGCCGACCAGAAGATCCTGCATGCGATTCCGCAGGAGTACGTGGTCGACAACTCGCAGGAGGGCATCCGCAATCCGGTGGCGATGTCCGGTGTGCGCCTGGAAGTACGCGCACATCTGGTCACCGGTGCCAGCGCGGCGGCGGCCAATGTCTCCAAGTGCGTGGCGCGCTGCGGCCTGCAGGTCGACGACTTGATCCTAAGCTCGTTGGCGTCGAGCACCGCGGTACTCACCTCGGACGAGAAAGAGCTGGGTGTGGTGCTGGTCGATATCGGCGCCGGCACCACGGACATTTCAGTGTTCGTGCAGGGCGCGATCCGCCACTCGGCCTCCTTGCCGATCGCCGGTGACCAGGTTACCAACGACATCGCCCACCTGCTGCGCACGCCGACGCCGGAAGCCGAACAGATCAAGGTGCGCTATGCCTGCGCACTGGCGCAGCTGGCCACCGCCGAGGAATCGATCCAGGTGCCGTCGGTCGGAGATCGCCCGCCGCGGCGCCTGGCGCGGCAGGCCTTGGCCGAGGCGGTGCAGAACCGCTACGAGGAAATCTTCGAGATGGTACAGGCCGAGTTGCGTCGCTCCGGTTTCGAAGAGCTGGTGCGCGCGGGCCTGGTGCTCACCGGCGGTGCCTCGCGCATGGAAGGCGTGGTCGAACTGGCCGAGGAAATGCTGCACATGCCGGTGCGGGTGGGGATTCCCCAGC
>DASUOA010000418.1:0-2463 GCA_036276895.1 Arenimonas sp.
GGGGTGATAGGCGTAGTGCACGGTCGGGCGATAGACCGCCTTGCCGGCGCTGTCGCGCACCGTGAAATAGTCCGCGGTGGTGATGGATTCGCCGTGGGTGATGAGGAAACCGATCATCGGCCCGCCGGTCGGCGTCCACGACCGCACCTCGGTGGTGCACCCGGGCTGGCGCAGGTAGATCGCGGCCTTGCAGCCGACCTTGTGCTCGGCGCCGTTGTCCGGAATGCGCCTTTCATGCGTGCCCCAGCCGAGCTCGGCCGGCTGCGAGCCCTCGCCGACGAAGCCGGGGATCGACCATGTGTTGCAGAACTCGCCCTGGCGCTTCGGCACGTTCGTCACCTGCAGGTCGTGCTCGGCGACATGGATGACCTTGGTGCCGGTCTTCTGCATCAGCTTCGCCCAGCCTTCGCGCGTGGTCGGCTTGGTGGCGTCGTTGCCGGTGAATTTCGCGACGTCGAGCAGTGCCTGCTTGATGAAATGGGTGATGAGGCCGGGATTGGCGCCGTGGGTCAGCAGCGCTGACGGGCCGTTCTTCGGGAACGACTTGCGCGCCTCCAACGCGCGGTGGCGCAGGTAGTAGTTGGTGCGCTGCTCTTCCGGGATGTCGGTGTTGTCGTAGTAGTTGGCCCACGGCTCGATGCAGGTATCGAGATACATCACGCCGTTCTTCTGGCCCCACTTGACGACCTCGAGCGAATCCACCTCGACCGACAGGTTGAGGATGATGTCGCCCTTCTTGCAGTATTTGCCGAGGGTCGCTTCCAGGTTCTGCGGGCCGATCGGCTGCACCAGGTAGTTCATTCCCTTGTCGATGAAGCGCTGGGCGTCGGCGCGATGGTCGTGGCCGTCGACCACGGTCACGCGCGACAGCGTGTTCATGCCGAAATGCTTCTCGATCAGCGGCATCGTGCAGCGGCCGACCGAGCCGTAGCCGATCATGAGGATGTTGCCGCTGTAGGGGAAATGGGCCATGCGTCACCTCCGGACTTGCACCTTGCTGCGATCGGGCACGGGTGGAACCCGGGATCGCACTGGGGGGCGACTGAACGCGGCCAGCGCGGTCTGGCAGGTTGTCTCTGAAGGAAACCGGCGCGCAGCGAGGTCGTTCCGCGGGTCGTTCTGCCGGCGCGCCAGCCGCCGCAGTTACGGGAAACGGACCCGTCGATCAAGCGAAATTTTGGCGACGGGATGCCGCGGCCCGATCTATCCTGCAGGCGGGGGAACTCTCATGGCCCAGCACACACCGCTCGCCGCGCCCGACTTCGCCGCCTGGAATGCGGCGGCACTGCGCGTCCTGACCGCCGCAAGGCCAGAGGCCGTTGCCGAAGCGCTGGAAGCGGCGTTGCGGCTGGTGCTGGACTTCGACGTTGCGGTGTTCGCGGCCTTGCACCGCGACGCGCCGCCGAGCGCACCTTACTACGGCGGGGCGCAGGAGCCGTCGCCCGCCTATCACGACGGGCCATACCTGCTGGATCCGTTCTACAACCGCTTCCTCGCCGGCACGACCGAAGGCTGCTTCCGGCTGAGCGAGCTGGCGCCCGAGGGGTTCCTGCGCAGCGAGTATTTCTCCAGCTACTACCGTCATCTCGAGATCGGCGACGAGCTTGGCCTGTTGACCGCGCTCGGCTCCGGCAGCGCCGCCCACGTTTCCATCATGCGCCGGCCCGGCCGTCCGCGCTTCACGCGCCGCGACCACCATTGGCTGGCGGCCACCGCGCCGCTGGCGCGCGAAGCGGTGCGGCGCATGAACGAGGTTCAAAGTCCTGTCGCGAACGACCGCTCGGCGCTGCATGACAGCCTGCGCCAGGCCTATCGCCATTTCGGTGCGTCGATCCTCACCGAGCGCGAGCGGGATGTGGTTCATCTGCTGCTGCAAGGCAACTCGGCGAAGGCAATCGCGCGCGGGCTCAGCATCTCGCCCGAGACGGCGCGCAACCATCTGAAACGGGTCTATCCCAAGCTCGGCGTGGCCTCGCAGGCGGAACTGTTCGCCTTGTTCTTCAGGGCGCTGGAGCAGGTGGAGCCGGGCTTCGAAGGCGATCCGCTGACACGGCTTCGCTGAGCGATCTGGGCTGACCCATCTAGGCTATTTCGCCGGTCCGCGCCGGCCGTCACACTCTGCATCGTAGGCTACGGGATTGGAGAATCCGCGATGCGCGAGCAGACTGCTTTCGGCACGGCGACGGCCTCGAACTACGACACCGATCGCATCTGGCGCGACGACCAGCGCCACTTCGTCCATCCCTTCACGCATTTCGACAGCTTCAAGCGGGAAGGCTCGCTGGTCATCACCGGAGCCAAGGGCGCTCACATCACGGATTCCCGCGGCAAGCGCTATCTCGACGGCATCGGCGGACTGTGGTGCATGTCGCTCGGCTTCGGCGAGGAGGAGATGGCGCAGGCGGTGGCCGAGCAGATCCGGCGCCTCAGCTTCTATTCCGCCTTCGTCGACACCACCAATCC
>DASUOA010000419.1:0-2612 GCA_036276895.1 Arenimonas sp.
TGCTCGCCACCTACGACCTGCTCGACCTGCGCCGACAGCTCGCTGGAACAATGTCCGGCGGCCAGAAGCAACGACTCGCGCTCGCCGGCTGCGTCCTGCATCGCCCCGACTTGCTGCTGCTCGACGAGCCCACCAGCGCGGTCGATCCGGAATCGCGCCGCGGCTTCTGGGCGCAACTGTTCGCGCTGGCCGATGCCGGCGTCACCCTGCTGGTGTCGACGCACTACATGGACGAGGCCGAGCGCTGCCATCGCTTGGCCATCCTCGACCGCGGCCGCCTGGTGGCCGACGGCGCCCCGGCCACGCTGTGCGCGCAGCTGCCCGGCCCGGTGCTGCGCATCGATGCAGCCGAGCCCCGCCGCGTCGAGGCTTGGCTCCACGCGCATGGCGACGTGCTGGGCGTGGCTCAGATCGGCACTCACCTGCGCGTGCTGCTGCGCGATGATCACGCCGACACCCTGCTGCGCGCACTGCACGAGGCCGGACTCGACGCGCGCGCTGAAGCCACCCCGCCGAACCTCGAAGACGTGTTCGTCGCCGCCACCCACCCCGAGCGGCAGGCGCGCGCCGCATGAATCTCGTGCGCCTGCTCGCGATCGTGGTCAAGGAACTGCGCCAGCTGCGCCGCGATCGCCTGAGCCTGGCGATGATCATCGGCATCCCCACCTTGCAGCTGCTGCTGTTCGGCTTCGCCATCAACCTCGATGTGCGCGGCCTCTCTGCCGCGGTACTGGACCAGGCCGACAGCGCGCGCTCACGTGAATTGATCGCCGGCATGGCCGCCACCGGCGTGATCGATCTGCGACGGCAGGCACACACACCGCAGCAACTCGATGACTGGCTGCGCCGCGGCGATATCAGTCTGGCCATGGTGATCCCCGTCGACTTCGAAGCGCGACTGGAGCGCCGCGACCGGCCGGCATTGCAGGTGATCGTCGATGGCTCCGACCAGGTGATCCAATCCGCCGCACGCCAGCTCGCAGCCTATCCGGTGTACGGCGTCAACGGCTGGACGCAGCGGATCAACCCGGTCGAAGTGGTGAACTTCTACAACCCCGAGCGGCGCGCGCCGGTGAATACCGTGCCGGGACTGATCGGCGTGATCCTGACCATGACCATGGTGCTGTTCACCGCGGTGGCGCTGGTGCGTGAGCGCGAACGCGGAAACCTGGAAATGCTGATCGCGACGCCGGTATCGCCCTGGGAGCTGACGCTGGGCAAGGTGTTGCCCTTCATCGGCATCGGCCTGATCCAGGTCAGCGTGGTGCTGCTGCTCGGGCGCCTGGTGTTCGCGGTGCCGATCCGCGGCGACCTGTTCGACGTGTATCTGGCCACCTTCGTGTTCATCGTCGCCAGCCTCAGCCTCGGCGTGTTCCTGTCGACGCTGGCGCGCAGCCAGTTCCAGGCGATGCAGATGGCGTTCTTCACCTTCCTGCCGCAGATCCTGCTGTCCGGCTTCATGTTCCCCTTCGCCGGCATGCCGCAACCGGCGCAATGGCTGGCCGAGATCCTGCCGATGACGCACTTCATGCGCCTGATCCGCGGGCTGATGCTGCGCGGCGCCGAGCTCACCGAGCTGTGGCCGGATCTTGGCGCGCTGTGCCTGTTCTCGCTGGTGTTCCTGGGCCTGTCGACGCTGCGCGTGCACAAGCGGCTGGATTGATCGGCATGCTCAGCCTGAGGCCAGCACCACCCGGTTGCGGCCCTCCGCCTTGGCGCGGTACAGCGCCGCATCGGCCTCGTCGAACAGCTGTTCCTGGCGCAGCAGCTTGCGCCCGCCGACGCTGGCGATACCGATGCTGATAGTGACTGCCGGAAGATCCTCGCGACGGATCGACTCGACCGCAGCGCGCAGGCGCTCGCCCAGACCCGCCGCCGATTCGGCATTGGCGCCGGGAATCAGCACCACGAATTCCTCGCCACCCCAGCGCGCCAGCAAGGTGCCGGCGCGCAGCAGGGACTGCAGGCAGGTAGCCAGTGCGCACAGCACCGCATCGCCGACGGCATGGCCGGCACTGTCGTTGATGCGCTTGAAGTTGTCGACGTCGATCAGCGCGATCGACAGCTCGCTGCCGCGCACCATGGCGTCGTCCCAGTGCACCGAGAAGCGCTCGACGAAAGCGCGGCGATTGGCGATGCCGGTCAGCGGATCGATGCTGGCGGCATGCGCCAGTGCCTCGGCGCGTTTCTCCAGCTCGGCATTGGCCTCGGCCAGCGCCTCGCGGTGCTTGACCAGCTCGGCATTGCTGGCGCCCAGCTCGCGGGTCATGCGCCGACTTTCGCGGTAACGCACCCACACCAGACCGGCGAGTATCAGCAGGCTGGCACCGACCGCGAGTGCCAGCGAGCGGCGCATCTCTTCCTGCTTCAGGCGCAGGCCCTGGATTTCCAGATCGCGTTGCAGCAGTTCGATCTTGCGTTCGGACTCCTGCGCGCGATAGGTCGATTCCATCACCGCAACGCGGCGGTTCATGTCCAGCCCGGCGATCTGCTCCTGCAGCGCCAGGCTGTCGTTGGCCATGTCCAAAGCACGCTGCAGCTGGCCGCCCTGCTGCAACACCGGAATCATCAGCCGGTAGGTCGCCAGCAACTGCGGCTGATCGTCGCCGCCG
>DASUOA010000420.1:0-2274 GCA_036276895.1 Arenimonas sp.
CGATCTCGCTGCGGCCGCCGGCCATGTCGAACTCGTAGCCCAGCGACAGCGCGTAATTCTCTTGCTCGATGGTTTCGAGCTGGTTGTTCTCCGACAGCAGGTGCTCGCGGTCGGCGGCCAGCGGGTCGTTGTACTCCAGCGAATGCTCGGTTTCGGTGCGGTCGGTGCGCACGAACATGCCGCTGAGGCTCAGCTCACCGCTGCCGATCTCCTGGCGCCAGGAGGCGTTGACCGAGGTGTCGTCACCGTCGCGGGTGTCGCTCTGGTCTTCGGCATCGACGAAGTCGCCGCCGGGTTCCTCGAAACGGTCGCTGCGCTTCTGCTTCGGGTTGTAGCGACCCTGGTGGTTGAAACCGAGCAGATAACGGCCGTCGCCGGCATCGCCGCTGATCACGGCGCCGAGGTTGGGCTTGATCTCGCCATCGGCAAAGCCCATGGCACCGATGCGCAGGTAGCCGCCGTCGAACTCGTAGGCGTTGCGCAACACGATGTTGATGGCGCCGGCGACGGCATCGCCGGAGCGGTTGGCGCTGGTGCTGCGCACGATCTCGATGCGCTCGACCATCTCGGCCGGGATGCGGTCGACGAAGAAGCTGCGGTCGGCGCCGGCACCGGGCACCTTCTTGCCATTGATCAGGATCTGCGTGTAGCCCGGGTCGAGGCCGCGCAGGCGGGCGCCGTCGTACTCGAGCACATCGGAAACAAAGGCGATGCTGGGCACGCGCTTGAGCATGTCGCCGACGGTCAGCGGTTCGAACTGCTGGAAGTAGGCGAGGTCGTAGACCAGGGTCGCCGGCTCATCGGCGCGATCGCGGTAGACGATGCCGCCGGTGACTTCGACGCGGTCGAGTTCGACCGCCGCGCCGATGCCGCCATCGGCGCTGCCCTCGGCGGCGTGGGCGGTGGAGGCGAGCAGCAGGGCGCCGGTCAGGGCGCGCGACAGGCCGAGGGCAAGCGCATTGCGTTTCATCGGTGAGACATCCGTGTGGTGATGGAAGCCGCCCATTGAAGTGCGCACGCATGGCGAAGCAGTGACAATCAGATGTCGGTTCTGCTGTCATCTGTGCGACTTGTGCGCCGGCTATAAAACGCGGCTTCCCAATCGCACATGGAGTTGTTCGATGAAACTGCGTCTTGCCATCCTCGCTGCCCTGGTCGCGCTGGCCGGTTGCCAGCAGAGCCAACCCGAAGCGCCGGCGGCCGACGCCGCGGCCGCAGCGACTGTCGCAGCGAGCGAGCGCGAGCCCGACGAGATCGAAGACGTGCTGTTCGCCGATGTGCAGCCGCCGCACGTGCGGGTGGCCGAACACTGGATCACGGTGGAAAGCCCGGAGGACAACGTCGACTCGCCGGCGTCGTGGATTGGCAGCAATGGGCAGCATTGGGTGATCGCCACCGCCAAGGAAGGCGGCGGCCTGCGCGTGTACGACGGTGATACCGGCGAGTTCCTGCAGCGCATCGGCAGCGAGGGCGATGCGCCGGGACAGTTCCGCCGGCCCAACGGCATCTTCGTGCACGGCGACTTGCTGCTGGCGGTCGAGCGCGACAACCGCCGCGTGCAGATGCTGTCGCTGCCCGACTTGCAGCCGCTGCTGAGCTTCGGCCAGGGCGAACTGCAGAAGCCCTACGGCATGTGGATGCGAGAACTCGCCGATGGCGCGCTCGAGGTCATGGTCAGCGATGCCTACATGGCCGGTGAGGATGCGCAGGGCGAGGAGATTCCGCCGCCGCTGGCCGAGCTGGATCGTCGCTTCCAGCGCTACACCTTGCGTCGCGAAGGCGAGTCATGGACAGCCACGCATGTCGGCAGCTTCGGCGACAGCAGCGAGGCCGGCGCCATCCGCATTCCGGAGTCGATGTGGGGCGACGAACAGAACAATCGACTGCTGATCGCCGAGGAAGACCAGCGCCTCGGCACCGGTCTGCGTGTGTACAGCGTCGATGGCCGCTTCGCCGGCCAGAACCTCGGCATGGCGATGTTCAAGGCGCAGGCCGAGGGCATCGCCCTGTGGCAGTGCGCCGATGGCAGCGGTTACTGGCTGGCGACCGACCAGTTCAAGGACCGTTCGCTGTTCCATGTGTTCGACCGCCAGTCGCTGCAGCACCTCGGCGCATTCGCCGGCGAACGCACCGCCAACACCGATGGCGTGTGGTTGCAGCAGCGTGCGACGGCGGCCTTCCCGGCGGGTGCCTTCTACGCCATCCACGACGACATGGCGGTGGCGGCGTTCGACTGGCGTGATATCGCCAAGGCCTTGCAGTTGCGCGAAACCT
>DASUOA010000421.1:0-11224 GCA_036276895.1 Arenimonas sp.
CGGCCGAGAAGATACGCGCCCGGGTCGAAGCCGGGTTGCGTAGCCCCGGCGGCGGCGTGACGGTGTCGATTGGTGCCGCTATGCTCGGTGAGGGCGAGGATTGGCCGGCGTGGTTGGCGCGCAGCGATGCCGCCCTGTACCGGGCCAAGCATGCCGGCAGGAACCGCGTGGAGTTGGCGTCCGCGGGGCCTGCGATCGGAGCGGCTGGTGATCGCCGCAAGGCCGGTTACGGCGGCTAGAACGAGAAAAGCCGCGGGTTGCCCCGCGGCTTTCCGGTATCGCGATATGCGCTGCGATCAGCCGGCCATGGCCTTGGCGACTTCCGCCGCATAGTCCTCGACCACCTTCTCGATACCTTCGCCGACCACCAGGCGCTGGAAGCCGACCACGTCGGCGCCGGCAGCCTTGACCGCCTGCTCGACGCTCTGGTCGGTGTTCAGCACGTAGGGCTGGCCGTACAGGGTGACTTCGTTGACGATCTTGGCGACCTTGCCGCTCATGATCTTCTCGAGGATCTCGGCCGGCTTGGACTTGTCCTTGTCGGACATCTTCGCCATCTCGATTTCCTTCTCCTTGGCGATGAAGTCGGCCGGGACGTCAGCCGCCTTGCAGTACGGCGGGTTCATCGCCGCAACGTGCATGGCGATGCCGCGGGCCAGCTCCTCGTTGCCACCGGCCAGCTCGACCAGCACGCCGATGCGGCCGCCGTGCACGTAGCCGGCGAGGACATTGCTGCTGTCGACGCGGGCCATGCGGCGCACCTGCACGTTTTCGCCGACCTTGGCGATCAGCGCGGCGCGGGCTTCTTCCACGGTCAGCTCGCCGATCTTGGCGGCCTTCAGGGCCTCGATGTCGGCGGCGCCGGAGTCCAGGGCGGCCTGGGCAACGGCATTGGTGAAGGCGACGAAGTTCTCGTCCTTGGCGACGAAGTCGGTCTCGGAGTTGATCTCGACCAGCACCGCCTTGCCAGCGGCCTGGGCGGCGACGATGCGGCCCTCGGCGGCGACGCGGTCGGCCTTCTTGTCGGCCTTGGCCAGGCCCGTCTTGCGCAGGTGCTCCATCGCGGCGTCGATGTTGCCGCCGTTCTCGGACAGCGCCTTCTTGCACTCCATCATGCCGGCGCCGGAGCGCTCACGGAGTTCCTTGACCAGGCTAGCGGTGATTTCCATCGTGAATTCCTTGGGATAACGGATCTAGGGTTTCCGCGGCTGGGCCGCGGAAGTGCTCACGAGCGTGCGTGAGCGGGATTGCGGTTTCGCGAAAGCCCGCGGCGCCAAAGGCAACCGCGGGCTCGCAGGGCTCAGCGGGCCTCGGCCTTGCCGCGGCGCGGGGCGCCACGCTTGTTGTCGTCGCGCGGAGCGCGGCGCGGAGCCGCCTTCTTGTCTTCCTTGGCGACCGGGTTGCCTTCGGCGTCGAGTTCGACGAACTCGTCGTCGCGCGAAGCCTGGATCGGCGCCGCAGCCTTGCCTTCCAGCACCGCGTCAGCGGCGGCGCGGGCGTACAGCTGCACGGCGCGGATGGCGTCGTCATTGCCCGGGATGGCGTAGTCGACCAGGTTGGGGTCGTAGTTGGTGTCGACCACGGCGACCACCGGGATGCCGAGCTTCTTGGCTTCCTGCACGGCGATGTTCTCGTGGCCGATATCGATCACGAACAGCGCGTCGGGCAGGCGGTTCATGTCCTTGATGCCGCCCAGGGAGGCTTCCAGCTTGTCGCGCTCGCGACGCAGGGTCAGCACTTCGTGCTTGACCAGCTTCTCGAAGGTGCCGTCGGTTTCAGCGGCCTCGAGCTCCTTCAGGCGGGCGACCGACTTCTTCACGGTGGCGAAGTTGGTCAGGGTGCCGCCCAGCCAGCGCATGCTCATGAACGGCATGCCGCAACGCTCGGCTTCTTCCTTCACCGTGTCACGCGCCGAACGCTTGGTGCCGACAAACAGGATGGTGCCGCGCTTCTGCGCGATCGCCGAGACGAAGTTCATCGCGTCGGTGAACAGCGGCAGGGTCTTCTCGAGGTTGATGATGTGGATCTTGCCGCGGGCGCCGAAGATGAACGGGCCCATCTTGGGATTCCAGTAGCGGGTCTGGTGGCCGAAGTGGACGCCGGCTTCCAGCATCTGGCGCATGGTGACTTGGGGCATTGCAGTGTCCTTGCGAAAAGGAGCGTGCCGCCTCGCGGGCGGGCATCATCTCCGGGGTTGGGCCTCCATCCGGCCGCCGCCACGAACCCTTGCGAGCAAGGGCACCCCGGGGCGGGATTGAGCCGGATGTGCGTATTCGCCGATGACGCTCGACGTGGGCGACCTTGATCCAGACGGGCTGGACAAAGCCCGCGAAGTATAGCGGGCTGGCCTAAGTGGCCGCAAGTATTGGATAATCCGGGCGATGAAGATCGTCACCAAGACCCCCGCCGAGATCGAGAAGATGCGCACCGCCGGCCGACTGGCTGCCGAGGTGTTGCAAGTCGTCGCCGCGCACGTGAAACCCGGCGTCAGCACGGCCGAGCTCGATCGTGTCTGCCATCAGCATATCGTCGACGTTCAGGGCGCGATCCCGGCCAATGTCGGCTACAAGGGCTTTCCGGCCAGCATCTGCACCTCGGTCAACAACGTCATCTGCCATGGCATCCCATCCGATGCCAAGGTGCTCAAGGACGGCGACATCATCAATATCGACGTCACCGTCATCAAGGACGGTTGGCACGGCGACACCAGCCGCATGTACTACGTCGGGGAGCCCAGCGTGAAGGCGCGGCGGCTGGTCGAGGTCACCCGCGAGGCGATGTTCCGTGGCATCCGTTCCGTGCGGCCGGGCGCCACGCTGGGCGATATCGGCCATGCCATCCAGAGCTATGCCGAGGGCGAGCGCTTCACGGTGGTGCGCGAGTACTGCGGCCATGGCATCGGCAAGGTCTACCACGAGGATCCGCAGGTGCTGCATTACGGTACGCCGGGCGCCGGCGTGGTGCTCCAGCCTGGTATGACTTTCACCATCGAGCCGATGATCAACGAGGGCAGCCGGCACACGCGGCTGATGCCGGACGGATGGACTGTGGTCACCAAGGACCGCTCGCTGTCGGCGCAGTGGGAACACACCGTCGTGGTCACCGGGGATGGCGTCGAGATCCTGACCCGCCTGCCCGGCGACGACAACGACCTCTGAGCCGGCGTCGCCATGGTCGCGACCGCGCCCACCGCATGCGAGCAGCTGGCTGCGGCCGCTGATCCGGCGGAGTGGCGTGAGAGGGCCAAGACGCGACTGCAGGATGAGCGTGACGCTTTACGCTCCGGGTTTGTTGGCGGAGACACGGTCGAGCGCCTGATCGGTCGCTGGACGCAGGCCATCGATGCCATCGTGGTGTCCGCGTGGGCGCGTTGTATCCCGGTTGCGGCCGGACTCGACCTGCTGGCCACCGGCGGCTACGGCCGTGGCGAGCTCTATCCGCAGTCCGACATCGACCTGCTGGTGCTGGCCGATGAAACCGTGCAGGCCAGTCACGAAGCTGCGATCGGCGCGTTCTTCTCGCTGCTCTGGGATGCTGGACTGCACACCAGCCAGGCGGTGCGCTCAACGCAGCAGTGCTCGGATGCCGCGCGCGCCGATGTCACGGTGCTGACCGCACTGCTGGAGTGTCGCCTGCTGGTTGGCGACGAGGACGCGCTGCAACGCATTGCTTCGGTGTTGCAGCCGGGGACGTTGTGGCCGGCGGCTGACTACTTCGCCGCCAAGCGGGAGGAGCAGCGCGTTCGCCATGCGCGCTATCACGACACCGCCCACAACCTCGAACCGAATCTCAAGGAAGGCCCGGGCGCCTTGCGCGACTTGCACACTTTGGGCTGGCTGGCTCGCCGCCTGTACGGCGTGCCCGGACTGCGCGGCCTGGTGCCGCTTGGCCTGCTCGGCGAAGACGAGAACGCCAGCCTCGAGCGCGAATGGAAGGTGCTGGCGAGGCTGCGGCTCGGCCTGCACCTGGTGGCTGGCCGGCGCGAGGAGCGGCTCGGTTTCGATTACCAGAAGCCGCTGGCGGCGTTGATGGGATTGAAGGACGAAGGCGCAGACAACCTCGCCGTCGAGCAGATGATGCAAGGCTTCTTTCGCGCCGCGCAGACGGTGATGCGCATCAACGATCGGCTGTTGCAGCGCTTCGACGAGCAGTTGGTCGGTTCCCAAGCGCCACAGCCCATCGCGGACGGATTCGAGCTGCGCCAAGGCTATCTGGCGCTGGTCGATCCGCAGCAGCTGCGCGAGGGCTTCGCGGTGGTGCTGTCACTGTTCGCGACGTGGGCGGATCACCCCGAAGCGCGTGGTCTGCATTCGGAGACGGCGAGGGCGCTGGGCGAGTCCCTGGCTCTGCTGCGGCCCTACGGTGAACTCGATCCGGCCTTGCGCGCTCGCTTCATGGCCCTGGTCGAACACGAGCGTGCAGTGGCGACGCTGACCCGGATGGCGCGGCTGGGCGTGCTGTCACGCTACTTGCCGGCCTTCGGCAAGGTGCTGGGACGGATGCAGTACGACCTGTTCCATGTCTACACCGTCGATCAGCACACGCTGACGGTGTTGGCGCATATGCAGGGATTTGTCGACGGGCCCGATCCGCGTTTCTCGATCGCGCACGAAGTGCTGCCACGGCTGCGCAAACGGCATCTGCTGCTGCTGGCGGGGTTGTTCCACGACATCGCCAAAGGGCGCGGTGGCGACCACTCGGAGCTTGGCGCCGTCGATGCCTGCGAGTTTGCCCAAGCGCATGCACTGCCGGCGGCCGATGCCGAGCTGCTGGCCTGGCTGGTACGCGAACACCTGCTGATGTCGGTGACTGCACAGCGCCAGGACATCGCCGACCCGGAAGTGGTGGGTCGCTTCGCGCGCCGCGTTGCTGACCGTGAGCATCTTGATTATCTCTACCTGCTGACCTGCGCCGATATCGCTGGCACCAGCCCGAAACTGTGGAACGCCTGGAAGGACCGGCTTTTGGCGGATCTCTACGGTGCGACGCGATTTGCGTTGAGGCGGGGTCTCGAACACCCCGTGCATGCGGCCGATATCGTTGCCGAATGCCGCACCGAGGCACTGGCCTACCTGCTGCACGACGGCGTTGACGAGGCGCGCGTTCAACAGTTGTGGTCGACCTTTCCCGAGGTAGCCTTCCTGCGCTACCGGCCGACGCAGATAGCCTGGCAGACCCGCGGCATCCTCGCGGCCGGCAACGACACCCTGGTGCAGGTGCGCGAGCAGCACAAGGACAGCACGGCATTGCCGGGCGGCTACGAGGTGTTCGTACGCACGCCGGATCGTGACGGTGTGTTCGCGGCGCTGGTCGCGACGCTCGACCGGCTCGGGCTGGGCGTGGTCGAGGCGCGAGTGCTGACCTCCAGCGACGGCTTCGCGCTCGACACTTTCCAGACTCTCGGTATCCAGCCGCCGCTGCCGGAGAGCGAAGCGGTGGTGGCGATGCTGCGTGCGGCACTGGCCGATCCGCTCAAGGTGCGCCCGGTGCGTCGTGCGACGCCGAGGCAACTGAAGCATTTCCGGGTTCCGGCGCGGGTCGATTTCGATGCCCTCGACGACGGTCGCGCCACCCGACTCAGCCTCGTATGCACCGATCGCCCCGGGCTACTCGCGGGTATCGCCGAGGTGCTGCGCCTGCAGCGTCTGCGCGTGCATGATGCGCGCATCGCCACCTTCGGCGAGCGTGCCGAGGACGTGTTCCTGATCAGCGACCGCTTCGATCGCGCGCTGACCGATCCAACGCAACTGGAAGCCTTGCGCGCGGCACTGGTCGCGCGCGTCGACGGAGAGACACCCCATGGCAAGACGTAAGCCGGCCGGCAGCGAACAGCTGCGCGCCATCATCGAGGACGCCTTCGAGCGCCGCGCCAGCCTGACCACCGCCGAGATCGACGGCTCGACCCGGCCGTCGGTCGAAGAAGCCATCGCCCTGCTGGAAAGCGGCCGCTTGCGCGTCGCCGAGCCCGACAAGGGCGGCTGGGTGGTCAACGAGTGGTTGAAGAAGGCGGTGCTGCTCTACTTCCGCTGCAACGACATGCAGCTGATGGAGGCGATGCCGGCACCGTACTGGGACAAGGTGCCGCTGCGCTTCGAGGACTTCGACGAGGGCGACTTCCGCGACCTCGGTGCGCGCATCGTGCCGGGCGCGGTGGTGCGTCGTGGCGCCCACATCGGCAAGGACAGCATCCTGATGCCGAGCTTCGTCAACATCGGCGCGTATGTCGGCGCCGGCACCATGGTCGATACCTGGGCCACGGTCGGCAGCTGCGCGCAGATCGGCAAGAACTGCCATCTCTCCGGCGGCGCCGGCATCGGTGGCGTGCTCGAGCCGCTGCAGGCGAGTCCGACCATCATCGAGGACGACTGCTTCATCGGCGCGCGCTCCGAAGTGGTCGAAGGTGTCGTGGTCGAGAAGGGCAGTGTGATCGGCATGGGCGTGTTCATCGGCCAGTCGACGCGCATCTACAACCGCATGACCGGTGAGATCGGCTATGGCCGCGTGCCGGCGGGCTCGGTTGTGGTGTCGGGTTCGCTGCCATCGGCGGATGGCACGTACTCGCTGTACTGCGCTGTCATCGTCAAGCAGGTCGATGCCAAGACGCGTGCCAAGACCTCGGTCAACGAACTGCTGCGCGGCGCGGTGGAGTGAGGGCTGCATCATGACTACCGTATTCGGCCTCTCCAACTGCGACACCTGCAAGAAGGCGCGCAACTGGTTGCAGCGCTTCGGCATCGCGCATGAGTTCATTGATTACCGCGAGCAGCGGCAGCCGCCGGCGACGCTCAAGATGTGGGCGACCCAGGTCGGTGGCTGGGACAAGCTGATCAACCGCAGCTCGACCACGTGGCGACAGCTGCCGGAGTCGCGCAAGCAGCCGGGCTCGGAGCCGGAGTGGAACCTGCTGCTGAAAGAGTATCCACAACTGATCAAGCGACCGGTGCTGGTGACCGATGACGGGACAGTGAGCGTCGGTTTTACCGACAACGCCTGGAAGCTGCGATTCGGGAAGGGCAAATGAGCGAGGTGCTTCGGCTCGCGCAGGACTTGATCGCACGCGCGTCGGTGACGCCCGAGGACAGCGGCTGCCAAGCGCTGATCGCTGAGCGGTTGGCGCGTGCCGGCTTTCACTGCGAATCGCTGGAGTTCGGCGCGGTGAAGAACCTGTGGGCGACGCATGGCGAGGGTGCCCCGGTGTTCGTGCTGCTGGGGCATACCGATGTGGTGCCGCCGGGTCCGCCGGAGGCGTGGGCCAGCGATCCGTTCAAGCCCGAAGTGCGCGATGGTCGTCTGTATGGGCGCGGCGCGGCCGACATGAAGGGCAGCGTGGCGGCCTTCGTGCTGGCTCTGGAGAACTTCGTCGCGAACAATCCGCGGCATCCCGGCACGGTGGCGCTGTTGCTCACCTCGGATGAGGAAGGCGATGCCATCGATGGCGTGCGCAGGGTTGCGGAGCACTTCCGCGCGAGCGGCCAACGCATCGATTTCTGTTTGGTCGGTGAGCCTTCGTCGGCGGCGCAGCTGGGTGACGTGGTCCGCATTGGCCGCCGCGGCTCGCTGACCGGTGCGGCGCGCATCAAGGGCGTGCAAGGGCATGTCGCCTATCCGGACAAAGCGTGCAATCCGATCCATGCGGCGCTGCCGGTGCTGCAGCAGTTGATGGCGCGTGACTGGGACAGCGAGCCGTACCCGGACTTCCCGCGCACCAGCTTCCAGATCGCGAACTTCAACGCCGGTACCGGTGCGAGCAACGTGATCCCCGGCGAGGCGACGGTGCAGTTCAACCTGCGTTACTCGCCGCGTTGGACCGCCGATGCCTTGGTCGCCGAGATCGCCGCGCAGTTCGCGCGGCATGGTGTCGATGTCGAGATCACCTGGCATCGCAGTGGTGAGCCTTTCCATACCGCCGAAGGGCGCTTGCGCGATGCGGTGCGCGAGGCGCTGGCCGCGCGCAGCGTTGCTGCGGACGAGAACACCGGCGGCGGCACCTCGGACGGGCGTTTCATCGCGCCGCTGGGCGCCGAGGTGGTGGAGCTGGGGCCGGTCAATGCCAGCATCCACAAGGTCGACGAGTGCATCGCGATCAGCGAGCTTGAAGCGCTGCCAGCGCTCTACCGCGAAATTGTCGAGCGCACGCTGCTGGGCTGAGCCGGTTGCATCACGGCGTCGACGGCTGCATTTGCAGCCTGTGCCGTGCGGGGCCGGGCAGGAACGGCGTTGCTTCGCCCTTGACCCAGGCCGCGTGTCCGGCGCCCCAGAACGGCGACAGCGGGTGTCCGCTCTGGCCGCCGGGCATGTGCACGAAGCCGTCGGCTTCGAAGCCGGGCGCGACGACCATCCGCTCGCTGGCACCAAAGCTTGGGCCTTGCACACGCGGCATGTGGCTGTCGCCGGGCAGCGGGTCTGCCGGCATGCACAGCCTGGTCGCGAGCGGGTCGGGCAAGGCCCCGGCCAGCGGATGGCAGATGCGTGCAGTGTTGCGTTCGCCCCAGCGGCGTTGCGACAGCGGGCCGTAGGCTGCGAGTTCCTCGCGCATGTCACGGGCAGCGTCGGCGAGCAGTTCCTCCCAATCGGCATAGGCGGTCGGTAGCAGATGCTGCGGGCGCGATTGCAGCAGCGGCCAGGCAACGGATTCGATCTGCGGCAGGTCGGGCATCACGAAGTCGTCGCCGAGGGCGGCCTTTGCCGGGGCCAGCAGGCCGTTCTGGATGCGTTCGATGACCGCAAGGCGCCAGGCGCGCACCAGTCGATAGCTGACGCTGTCGATCGTGGCATGGCCGTCCCAGGTGCGCGTGGCGTCGGCCACGGCGCGCAGGTCGGCATTGCCGTTGCGTGTCGCCTCGTCCTGCAGCAGTTGCCACCAGCGCTGCAAGAACAGCGCGCGGTCATCGAGCTGGATTGTGAGCAGGGCGCGCTCGTCGAAGCGGTGCTGCGCCATCAATGCGTCGCGGATCTGTCGCTGGCGGGCGCCGTTGGCATAGCCACCGTCGCCGACCAGCACCAGCGCATCGGCATCGACGGTGCGGGCGTTGGCGGTCCACAGGCGGCCATTCTCCGGATCGGACAGCGATGGATTCTCGGTGCTGGCGATCCAGCCGCTCCAGCGGCACGGGCGTTCACTTCGATGCGGCGTACGTGGGTCGCAATCGCCGCTGCGTGCCGGGATCTGGCCGGTGAGACGCCAGGCAATGCGGCCATGGCGATCGCCGATGAGCAGATTCTGTGCCGGGATACCGGCGGTGTCGGCCACCGCCAGCGCCTGGTCGAGATCGCCGGCGTGCAGCATGCCGGCGAGGTCGAAGTTCAAGGCGCCAGGCAAGTGGGCGGCCCAGCGCAGCGCGAGCTCGCTGCCATCGGGCAGTGATTCGGTGATCGGGCCCCAGCGAGTTTCGCGAATCTGCATTTCGAACGGCGCTTCGCCCTTGAGGGCGATGCGCTCGATGCCGACGCGGATCTCCTGCGCGCCTTCGGGCGTGCGATACCGGCTGCGTTCGGCGTCCACCCACTCGATGCGATAGAAATCCAGCCAGTCGCCGTAACTGTTGGTGAAGCCCCAGGCGACATGACCGTTGCTGCCGACGATCACGCCGGGAATGCCAGGCAGGGTGAAGCCGCTGGCGTCGACCTGGCCATCGGGCGCGCGTGGATCGGCATAGCGCAGGCGCGCGCGGAACCACAGGTTCGGCGCGCCGTGGCCGAGGTGCATGTCGTTGGCGACGATGGCGCGGCCGTCGGCGGTGAGGTGGCCGGCGACGGCGAAGTTGTTGCTGCCCGGCGCCGCGGGTTCCGAAACGCGCGACGAGTGGCCGTTGTCGGGCGCCGGTAGATTGCGCAGATTGAGCGTTGCGGCATCGGGCAGCGGTGCATTGCCGCGGACATCACCGAGCAGCGGCGCATCCCACTCGCTGCCGTCATGCGCGATCAGCGCATAGAGCGCCGGCGGCACCACCTCGCGGATGCGCCACAGCGCCAGTTCGCGCGAGTTCGATTCGTCCTGCAGGTCGAAGTACATGGCGTAACCGACCAGGGCACTGTCGACCAGATCCCAGGGTTCCGGCTCGGCGCGCAGCAGCACGTAGGGCCAGGGCTTGTGCGCGAGATCGGCGAGGCCGGCATTGACGCCATCGCGATAGGCCTCGAGCAGCTCACGCTGGCGGCCGACTATGGCATCGAACTGCTCTGTTGCCCGGGCACGCAGGCGATGGATGCGCACCTGTTTGTCGCGCTCCAACGCGCGCGTGCCAAACAGCGCCGACAGCTCGCCGGCGGCCGAGCGGCGCAGCAGGTCCATCTCGAAGTAGCGCTCCTGCGCATGCACGTAGCCCAGGGTGCGCATCGCATCGAACCGGTCGGCGGCTTCGATACTGACCACGCCGATGGCGTCGCGCTCGATGCTGGCGGTGGTCGTCAGGCCCGGCAGCGTGCGTTGCCCGTCCAGATGCGGCAGGCTGCCGCGCAGCAGCCACCAGCCCGAAAGGGCGGCGGCCAGCGCCAGCAGTGCCAACAGGAGTCCGATTCGCAGCAACCAGCGGGCGATGGGGCGCATGAAGACGTTCCGTGGAGGGGCCGGCGCATGCTCGCATCGCCGGGGGCTTGCGCCAAGCCTCGAGGCCGGCGATAGTCGGGCCATGCAGCCGTTTGCCCACGCCTTCGATTCCAGCCTCCGCCGTCCGGCAGCCGGCATGGCGTGCGCCAATAACAACAATCGCAATAATCCCAACGTCCCCTGGCGGGTCGGCGATTAGGCGCGGTTGTACCCAAGCACCTCTCTCCAAGACCCGCACTGCGAAGTGCGGGTTTTTTGTTTTTCAGCGCAAGGAAAACCGCCCATGTGTTCGATTCTCGGTATCTTCGATCTGTAACCCGCCAGTCCGCTGGCCGCCCTGCGCCCGCAGGCACTGCAACAGTCGGCGCGTCAGCGCCATCGCGGGCCGGACTGGAGTGGCGTCTATCTCGATGGCAACGCGCTGCTGGTGCACGAGCGTCTGGCGATCGTCGGCATCCAGTCCGGTGCGCAGCCTTTGCGCTCGGCCGATGGCGAGCTGGCGCTGGCGGTCAATGGCGAGATCTACAACCACCGCGAGCTGCGCGCCGAGCTGTCGGACTACGCCTTCCAGAGCGACTCCGACTGCGAGGTGATCAACGCGCTGTACCGCCGGCACGGCGTCGACTTCCTCGGACGGCTCAACGGCATCTTCGCCTTCGCGTTGTGGGATGCGACCGC
>DASUOA010000422.1:0-8954 GCA_036276895.1 Arenimonas sp.
TGCCCGCGAATTGCCAGAATGACGCCCCAGCATGGCGCTGACTCGATCGAGGACGGCCCCATGCCCGCGCTCCGCCACCTTCGCACCCGGTTCCAGTTCTGGCTGCTGACGCTTTGCCTGCCCGCGGCCATCGCCAACGCCGAGCCGCGCCTGCTAACACCCGGGACGCCCCTGACCAGTTTCGATGACGGGGGCCTTGCGGTCGCGGATGTTCGCGCCGGCCGCTGGCAGTCGGTAGAGCTGGACGGAACGCGGTTGCGGATTGGCGGCGTTCGCGCCCTGCGCGCGTCGGATGTGGAGGTCGCGCAGGGCGATGCCGAGGCGTCGTGGTTCGCATTCGCGGCGACGTCTTTCAAGAGCGGCGGCGACACCCTGGATCTTCCCGGAGCGGCGCTGTTCGGACTGTATCTGGTCGACCCGCTCCGACGCGAGCCGCTGCTCGCCGACGGCGAGTACGCCTCCGCGCTGGAGCAACCCGTGGTGCTGCGCGCCGGTTTGCACGTGCCGGTGACGGTCAACGGCGACGCATGGATGCTGACCACGCGCCAGCGACGCCAGGCCGACGGCCGACTGCTCGCCGGCTCGATGCAGCTGATCGCCACCGACAGCGGCGGACGCGAATCGGTGCTGTTCGGCCCGGCCAGCCACATGGCGTTTCAGCGCCAGGAGTTGCTCTGGCTCGGCGACCTCGACGGCGACCGGCAACCCGACGCGCTGCTCAAGCGCACATGGCTCAGCGGGCAGTACGAATACCTGCTGCGCATCGGCGGGCGCATCGCGTTCGCCTACGTCGACACCGACCATCCCTACCAGGGTTTCAGCTCCGGCATCGAAGAATCCGTCGGCCTGCAGCGATCTCGCCAGCAGCGAGCAGCACCGCCACCCGCGCGCTTTGGCCGCGTCGCGCTGTCCATCGACGAGAGCCGATGGAATGCGTGGCTCGCCAAGCCGGCGACATCCGCCGTCATCCACTACGACCAGAGCCTGCTACTCGGTGGCGAAACACTGCGCTTCACCATCGAGTCGCTGCCGATGTCCGACCACACGACCGATGCTCACGACAGCAGTACGGTGATGTGGGGCGGCAGCCTGCTGCTGCGCGTGCACTTCCGCGGGCGCTCGCAGGTGCTGATGCACCTCGGCTCGCTCGATGGCAGCGGGCTGCGCCTCCAGGCCGACGTGGTCGATGGGCAGCCTGCGCTGAAGGTGGAGTTCATGCCGCACTACAACAACGGCTTCGAGCATTACTGGCACTGGTCAGGCGAGGACACGCCACGTTTCCGACGCTGGGCGATTCTGCACTCGCAGGGTTGTTGAGCGGGGATGTAAGGTCGTCGCAGCCATCACTCGCTGGGCGCCGTGCTGGCCTCATTTCGCCAGCATCACCAGACCAAATCGTCCGGCACTGCGAAGCGCGCGTAATACGCCTCGTCGTCGGCGCTTGAGCTGGTGGCCGCGGGTTGGGACGGCTGCCCGTGGTCGAGCACGATCAGGCTGGCGTCGCGCTCCCGCACCTGCTCGCCCGCACTGCGGGGCAACAGCTCGAAGCGCTCGCCCACGCGGGCGATGAGCAAGGCCCCGGAGGCCAGCTTCTGCCGCAGCTCGTTGTTGACCAGCACGTTGCGGATAACGCCGTCGACGCTGAAGCGGTATTCGATCTCGCCCGAGCGCGGCACTTTCCTGTCTTCGACGATCTGTCGCGCCTGCGCGCGCAGCTCGAGCAGCCGCGCTTGCGCTTTGCGCTCGGCCTCGATCGCGCGGTCGCGCTCGGCCTTCTCCAGGCGTGCACGTTCAGCCTCCTGCTGGATCTCGCTGGTCTGTGGCGGGCCTTTGCCCTGCCGCGCTTTGCTCTGCTCGCGCGCCACTTGCGCGACTTTCGATTGCTTGACCAGACCGGCCTTGAGCAACTGTTCCTGCAGGGGACTCGCCTTTGCCATGTTGCGTTACTGGGTTGAGAATTTCCGGCTCATCATACGCGGCGGCGCGCTAGTCTCTATTCCAACTCATGAGCCAATAGCCCCGCTCGGTTTCCCACAAGACGCCTTTGGAGTTGGGATCGT
Organism: Arenimonas sp.; assembly: GCA_036276895.1. Taxonomy (GTDB): domain Bacteria; phylum Pseudomonadota; class Gammaproteobacteria; order Xanthomonadales; family Xanthomonadaceae; genus Arenimonas. Next base: position 2,061 of record DASUOA010000422.1, read on the forward strand.
CCCGGTACTGCATTGCAGCCAGCAACTGCTCGGGCAACTGTGGCACATCCCGAACTGCCAGCGGCCAATGGTGTTCACGGATGAACTGCGCGAGTTCGCCGCGCGAGATAGCCTTGAACGCACAAATCCTGTCGAGGTAATTGCGTACGTCGGTTTCCAGATATGCCGCGTCCTGTCGCGGGAAGGCGCGACGAACAAACGCTTCGAAAAACGCCATGAGCGACGTGTGCCCGCCGTGTGGCTCGTACTCGAACGACACGAATGTCTTGCTGCGTTCTTCGAAGTCGCTCCACTGGCCCGCCGCGACCGGGTCTGCGAGTGCCAAGCCGGCGGTACCGGTAGGAACATCTGGAGTTGATGGCATGGCTGGATGCTCATCCACGGGGCCGTCAATGGGGATCTTACCGCGCATCGTCGCGTGTCCCACGTCATCGCCTGCCAGAAGAAGAATCACAAGGTCGAACGCCGGCGGCCCGCATTCGCCTCAATGGCGTTGTATTCGGGCGCTATCACTCTTGCCAACCTGAGCGCGCGCGCAACCATAGTCTGTAACTGTGGTCAGCGTGGACTTCAGTGCGGCCTCGCCTGACCGGCTCAGCACGACCCGTAGCAACATTGCGCGACCGCCAATTACCCGCGAGACTGCCCGGCAGTGATGTGTGCACTTCCTACAAGTCTCATCCGTTCCGGCGGTGGTCGATGACATGGTGATGCGTCGTCTGGCAGAAAACCTGAAGGCCCAGAACTGGACCGCGATCACGATCGAATTCGTGTTGCTGGTGGTCGGGGTGTTTCTCGGCATCCAAGTCGCGAACTGGAACGAGGCGCGGGTCGAGCGTGACCTGGTGCGTGGTCACCTCGCCGAGATAGCGCAGGATCTGCGCGCCCAGGAGGCGCTCAGCCGCGAGCTGGACGAGTCCGCCATGCTGCGCATCGCCGCGGTTGACCATATCCATTTCGAAGCCTTTGGCACGCGCCTGCCGAACGAGATCGTCCTGGGGTCGACGACGTGGAAGGTGCCCGATGTCCCGCCATTTCCCGAGGACCGGCTCGAGCATCTGTTGGGCTCGGTCAACCTGGTGCGCGTGTCGGTGCGTGCCCGCAACGGCTACGAGTCCCTGATCAGCTCGGGTCGCCTTGGCCTGCTCAGGAACACCGATCTGGCGAGCCATATCCAGTCGTACTACGGCAACTACGATGACTTGCTGAACACTCAATCCGAAGTGTTTCGCGCATTCCGAACCGAGGGCGCAATCCGGCAGTTCGGGCTTGGCATATCGGTGTTTGATCAGCGGCCGGCATCCGAAGTTGCGCAGTTGGCCCGCGACAATCCTGGTTTTGCCGCCTATCTGCGCAGCCAGCGCGAATGGGCAATCCTGCACTTGAGTCTGCTCCGCCGCGGCGGCGAGGAAACCCGTGCGCTGCTGACGGCGATTGAAGATGAACTCAAGCAACCTTGACCCCGCGCCGCGAGTGTAGGGGCTGGCCACACTGGTCACACGGGGCGAAGAATCCGGAGCAAGGGCTGGGGCGCGTACCCTCGACGCGTTGGGATTGACCTGCAGTCGTCGAACGACTGTTCCGGCCGTCACCCCGCATTCATGACCTCGGGCCCCAAGATGGCCCCAACCGCCGCCCATCGAATCAGGAATGCCCGTGATCTACACCAAGCAGACATCGAAATCCGTCGAGAGCGCGACCCAGGACCTGGAGGCCGCCGTGGTGGCCAACGGCTTCGGCCTGCTGCACAGCTACGACTTCCGAGAGATCCTCGCGGGCAAGGGCTTCTCCTTGCCGGGCGAGTGCCGCGTGTTCGAGGTGTGCAATCCCCGACAGGCCAGCGAAGTGTTGGCCGTGGACATGGCGCTGAACATGGTTTTGCCTTGCCGCGTTTCGATCTATGAGGCGCATGGCAAAACCCTGATCGGCATGGTGCCGCCGTCCGATCTGCTGCCGCTGGTGTCCACCGACCCGGCGATTGCCACCTCGGCGCAGCTCGTTGAAACCGCGATGAGGAAGATTATCGACGACACCGCCGGCTGATCGTGATGGCCGATGGCGGGGCGTCCCGGCATCGGCCATACGTACTGCAAGTGCAGGTTGCGTCACTCGCCTTCGATGTTCGCTGCGCCAGGCGACGAAGCGTTAAATGCGAGGCCGCGATCCTCGAACACGGCCGCCAATACCGGATCGCGATTGTCGCGGTAGTCGACAAAGCGCGGCGCGGCAGTGAGATGCGGCGCGATTGCCCGTCGCTGATCGTCCGAGAACGAGCGCACGAAGATCCGGCTGGCGGCCATGACCGCGAGGCCGCTGTTCGGCAGCAGGATCAGGTTGTCCTCGCCGACGTGGGTCGGGCCGGCACCGGAACGCTCGCCGACGAACAGCGGATCGAGTTGCCGCTCCAGGTCGCCGGTAAGCAGCGCCGCGGCCGAGAAGGTGCGACCGCCGATCAGCACGTAGAAGTTACCGCGCGCGTGGAGTTTGGGCGTGGCGATCAGCGCATGCAGCAGCGGTTCGAGCAGTTCACCGTTGCCGCCGCGGTTGTGCCGCAGGTCGAGGATCAGTCCTTCGGACTCACTACTTGCCAACGTCTGCTGCAGGCGCGCTGCGAACTGGGCCAGGCTTTCTTCCTCGCTATCGCGCACGGCGTTGAGCTGAGCGTAGAGCAAGCCCGCTTGCAGTTGCGGTTCGATCCAGAAGGTTTGCGCAGCATGGCGCAACCACAGTGGTGTCGCGGCGGCACCGTCATTACGCGCCAGCGCCCATTGCGGCGGGGCTTCGGCGTATTGCAGCCACGCCTGCAGCCGCGGCATCGACAGCGCGGTGGCACCCAGTTCTACCGAAAGCTCGCCGGCCCCGGCGTCACTCAAGGTCAAGGGCAGCCGCTCGCGCGAACTGGCAAAACCGTAGTGCATGAGCACTTCGGGCATCGTCAAATACAGCGTGGAGAAAGCGCGCAGGCCGCTGGCGCTGTCATGCGGCACCAGCGCCTGAACTTTCGCCAGCACGGTTTCCGGCTCGGCGTTGCCGATCCGCAGCACGCGACGGCCGACAAGACTCTTGTTTTCGTTCGGCGCGGCGGTGACAAACAGTCCGTCGCTGAACCATTGCAGGCGGATGTCGGCAGCATGGAACGTGTCATCGCCCTGGAACGGCGGCAGCGTGTGGGTGTGGCCGGAGTCGCCAAGCCGCGCCAGTTCCATCAGGCGCAGGGCGATCTGCCAGTCTTCGAGTTGGCCAAGATCCGCACGCAGGCGCTGCACTTCGCTTTCCCATCGCGCCTGCTCGACCTGGGCGAACAGCTGCCAATGCGTTTCGCGCAGGCGCCGATCGAGAAAATCGAGGTCGGTCTGCCAGCGTTGCAGTCGGCTGGCGTTGGCATCGAGGCGCGGGAACAAACGTGCGCTCCAGCGCGGCTCCGCCAACAGCGCCGACAATGCCGGGTCGCCAAGCAGCACCTGTTCGGCATTCACCAGCTTGGCCGCGCGCGCCTGCTCGAACAGACCCACCGCAGCCTCGGGGTGGCCTCGGCCGGCTTCCAGGCTGGCCATGGCCGCCAGGCTGCGGGCGACCCGGGTGCCACTGCGGCTGGCCTGCGCGAAGGCCGTTAGGGCCGGCTCAACCTGTCCCAACGTCTGCTGGGCGCGGCCGAGCCGGTACCAGTAGTCGCCGTTGTCGGGATTCCGCTTTGTCAGGGCGGTGTAGACCTCGGCGTAGCCGGACCAATCGCTGGCGGCAAACGCGGCGTCGGCACGCGCGAGCGCGGCGGCCAGCTCGCTGTCGGCGGCAGTGACCGGCAACGCGAGGCCCAGGGTGGCGCCGAGCAGGCAGCGGGCAAGGAAACGGCGGGGATAGAAACGGGCAGACATGGCAACTCCGGTAGCAGGCGCCGAGGGCGCGGGGCCGGGTCAGAGTCGCGCTGGAGCCGTCTGCGGTCGCCTCAATTTGCGATTTGAGCCCTGTGCGCCGCGCGATAGTCGCTCGGGCTCTGCCCGGTGGCGGCCTTGAAGACGCGATTGAACGAGGCCTTGGAGTTGAAGCCGGCCGCCAGACCGATATCGAGGATCGAGTCGTCACCGGCCGCGCGTAACGCCTGTTGCGCCGCCTCAACGCGCAGGCTGTTCAGCCAGGCCTGCACGTTCTGGCCGGACTCGGCGTTGATCACGTAAGACAAGTAATGGGTGGCCAGGCCCAGGCGTTCAGCCAGATCGTCGATTTTCAGTGCGGGTTCGCGGAACAAGGACCGGCTGCGCACTTCAGACACCACATGCTGGAACAGGGTCGCCGTGCTGTCGGCATCAAGTAAACCCTCGCGAGGGGATTGAGCGGTGATCGCCGCCTTATCGACGGGTTGAGCCTCCGGCGCTGAAGTGGGCGCAGCGGGCGCCAGCGACAGCGCGAAATCCCGCCAGTGGGCAACTGCAATGAGACTAGCCGCATAGAAAAACACGCCGAGCCCCAGGGCCGCGACTACATCCGAAGGCAAGCCGAGGTCGCCCCAGCGATGTTCGGCGACAAACAGCAGCCACAACCCGGTCAGGAAAACCAGGAACGCGCTGGAGGCGCGGGCGAAGCGGCGCCGCAAGCGGTCCTCGCCGCCCGCAGCGGTAGTGCGCAGGCGCCAGCGGATCGCGATCACATAAGCAAACAGCGACACCGCCTTGGCCAAACCGAACACGCTCGACTCCAGCGGTATCGAATGTGTGCCCGCAACGAACGCCAACTTGTCGGCACCGCTTTGCAGCAGGAAGGGCAGGAACCAGCCCAGCCCGATCAGCGCCGGCAGATAGTGCAGCGAATCGCGCCAGCGACCGCGCGGCCGCTGCAGGCTGACGACGAACAACCACAGGCCGGGTCCAAACAGGAACGGCATCCACACCGTGGCGCGCAATAGATGCGGCCACTGCCGCCACAGCCCGGCATACACCAGCCACTGCTCGACCAGCACCGCCAGCACCGCGCCCAACGCGATCAGCAGATGGCCATAACCGAACGGATTGCGCTGTCGCAGCCGCCACAACTGAAGGCACAGGAACAGACCTTGGCCGAGACCAAGGGCAAGCAGCGCGTGGATGAGTAGTTCGGCGGCATTCACAGCACGCCAAGCTTACCGAGGAATTCCGTGATCGCCTCCAGCGTCTGCGCATGGATCTCCGGACGCGACTTGTTTCCGAACTCCTGACATACGAATTCCTCGTTGCTTTCTGCAAGAAGGTCAATCGCACCCTCGCCGCACAGTGGCAGGAAGCTGAAGTGATGGGCGTCGCTGAGTTCACGGTACTCGCTGCTGGCTGACAACCAGTGCTTCATCGGATGCACATGGGTCTTCGGCGGCAACTGCTGGTCGCGCTCGCCGGTGATAAGCAACAGCGGCGTGCGCAATGATCGCAACGAACTGGCGGTAAAGGCTTCAGTGAATCCCGGGGCGATGGCAACCGCGGCGCGCAGCCGCGACTCCGAAAGATCGGCATTGGCCCGGGCATAGAAGTCGGCATCGACCGTCTCGAAGTAGCGCGCGAAAGCGCGGCATGCACCGTCGTCATGGATTTTGCAGAATTCAGGAAAGCGCGCGAAGTCGAGCCGCGCGCCAGCCAGCAGCATCGCGCTGGCGCCGCCCAGCGAGAAGCCGACCGAGGCAATGCGCTGCCGATCGATGCGCTCGCCCCAGCTGGAAGCGAGCAACGTGTCGAGCAAGTGGTGCACATCATTCGGTTGGGTCCAGACCTGCATCATGCTGGCGCGCTCGGGATCGCCACCGCTGCTGGCAGGGTGATCGGCCGCGACCACCAGCGCGCCGTGTCGGGCGAGGCCAGTCGCGAGCCAGGCGAGACTTTGTGCCGAACCACCGGTGCCGTGAGTGAGCACGATAAGCGGCGCCGAAGCCGATAGCGCGGGCTCGCCGGTGGCCACGGCGAGATAGCCGAGGCGGATGGGGCTGGCGCCGAAGCGCGACGCAACGCCCGGCTGCGAGGGATACCACAACGTGGCGGTGAACTCCGGCGTGTCACCTTTGGCTGGAATTACCAGCGTGCTCACGCCGACCGGCGCGGGCGCATCGGCGGCCAGCGTGTCGCGCTCGATCACCTCGCCAGCGAGGATGATCCGATCTATGCGGTCGTAGGCATCGATGCTTTCCAAGGGATTGGCGGCGAGCAGCAACAGGTCGGCGCGCTTGCCGACTTCGATGCTGCCGATTTCGCTGTCCAGCCCGAAGGCCTTGGCGTTGTCGAGCGTGGCCGCACGCAGCAATGTGCGCAGATCAATGCCCGCGGCGACCCACGCCTCCATCTCGCGGAAGCCCGACAGCCCCGGCGGATTACCCCAGCCCGGCGTGCCGACCGCGGTGTCGCTACCGAACAGGAACTTGGCGCCGGCCGCGTGCTGGCGCTGCAGAATGCGCTGGTAGCGCGCCATGTAGACCGCCATGATGCGCTGCGGTTGATCGGTCGCCGCCTCGCCGCGCGCATAGGCCGCAGCAATCGCCGGACCGAAGCGGCGCAAGTAATCGTCACGCGCCTGTTGGCCTGGGCCGCGCAGGTAGTCGAGATAGTCGGAGCCGAGCACGCGGCTGAGCCGGGCATCACTCAGGCTGTCCGGGTCGAACAGCGAGGTCATGCCCGCTGCCGCCATCCAGGTCGGTTGCTGCTTCATGCCACTGCGGGCAACGGCATCGGCCGTCGCGAACACATCATCGGGAATGTCGGCATGACCGCCGGTCGCGCCGGCCCAATCCCACAAGCCGTGCGCCATCACATCGATGCCGGCTTCAAGACCCATGCGATGTGCCGCCGGGGTGTTGCCATGCATCAACACGGTGAGTCCGCGCGCATGCGCCGCGGCGACCACTTCGCGCAGGATCGGCAGCGACGGCAGCCCAAACGGCGGATGCTC
>DASUOA010000423.1:0-2302 GCA_036276895.1 Arenimonas sp.
GCATCAGCACTTTGACGCCTTGGCCGGCGCGCACAATCCGTTCTGTGACCTCGAGGCCACTCATTCCCGGCAGGTGCAGGTCACAGATCACCACATCTGGCTTGAGTTGGCGGAGCAGTGGCAAGGCCTCCTCGCCGCTACCTGCCTCGCCGACAATCTCGATGTCGCCCTGTTTGCCAAGAATCATCCGGCAGGCGGTACGCATCAGGCGGTGGTCGTCGAGCAGGAATACACGAAGCATGGCGGGGTCCCCGAAAGAAGTGCGATCAGACTAGGTAGCGTCCGACCCCGGGACAAGGCGCGCGATTCGGAATCTGGCGTAGGAAAACTCCTACGCGCCCGCCTGCGCCCGTTGCGATGCCACCGCAGGCAGGCCGACCAACTCGGCAAAGCGCTCCGCCGGTACCGCAGGCGAGAAGTAGTAGCCCTGCGCTTCGTCGCACCCATGGCTGATCAGCAGCAGCGACTGCTGCTCGGTCTCCACACCTTCGCAGATCACCGCGATGCTAAGGGCTTTGCCCAATTGCACGATGGCGCGGACGATCGCTTCGTCCTCGACATTGCCAGGCAGATCCATGATGAAGGAGCGGTCGATCTTGAGCCGCTTGATCGGGAATCGCTTGAGGTAGGCGAAGCTCGAATAACCAGTGCCGAAATCATCGATCGACAGCGACAGTCCGATCGCGCTGAGCGCATCGAGGCGGCGCAGGGTCTCATCGATGTCGACGATCAGGATCGACTCGGTCAGTTCCAGCTCCAGCAAGTGTGCCGGCACGCCGTAGCGCGCCAGTGCGTCGGAGACTGACGCGACGAAGTCGGACTGGTTGAATTGCATCGCCGAGACATTGACCGCCACCGGCACTTCCAGCCCCTGAGAACGCCATTCGGCGATCTGGCGCAGCGCCTCCTCGATCACCCAGCCGCCCAGCGGAACGATCGCACCACTCTCTTCGGCCACCGGAATGAACTTGCCCGGCGGCACTTCGCCCATTTCAGGGTCGCGCCAGCGCAACAAGGCTTCAGCGCCGAGCACCCGTTGGGTGTTGAGACAGACCTTGGGCTGGTAGTGCAAACGCAGGCCGCCTTTCTCCACTGCCTGGCGCAAGGCATGGTCGATCTTCATCCGAGCCAGCAGATCGATGTTCATCTGCCGCTGGTAGAAGCGGAAGTCGGATCGGCCGCGCTGTTTCACCGCATACATCGCGCTGTCGGCGTTCTTGAGCAGCTCCTCCATATCGGCGCCGTCTTCCGGATACATGGCAATGCCGATGCTGCAGGTCACGGAGAAATTCATGCCATCGACTTCGATCGGCCGCAGCAGGCTGTTGAGCGCCCGTCGCGCCACCGACTCGGCGCCGGACGCGTCGACCTGGTTCAGCAACAGCACGAACTCGTCGCCGCCCAGGCGCGCCGCGGTGTCGATCTGGCGCAGGCAGTCTCCAAGTCGGCTCGACACCTCTACCAGCACGCGATCGCCAAAAGCATGGCCCAGCGAATCATTGATGTGCTTGAAACGATCGAGGTCGAGGAACAGCACCGCGAACTGGCCTTTGCGTCGCTGCGTATGGGCAATCGCAAAATCGAACCGCTCCTTGAGCAGGATGCGGTTGGGCAGCCCGGTCAAGGCATCGTTGAAAGCCAGCTCCTCGATTCGCCGCTTGGCGGCCAGCGCCTCGGTCAGGTCCTTGAAGAAGCCGATGTAGCTGCCAATCGAGCCCTCTTCATCCTTGACCCTCACTACCGACAGCAGGCAGGGATAGGTCTCGCCGCTGCGCCGACGTGCCCACAGCTCGCCTTGCCAGAAACCGTTGTCGCGCAATGCTTCGGCGATCTGAGTCGACGGGCCGTCGGGACCGGGCGTCGAAATAAAGTCCTCGGCCGCATGGCCTTCGACCTGGTCAGCCGGGTAGCCCGTCAATCGCGAAAATGCCGGATTGGCAGCGACCACGCGGAACTCGTCGTCGGTGACGAAGATCGCGTCGAGGCTGGATTCGAACACCTGCGAGGCCAACTTCAATCGCGCCTCGTCGGCGAGCTTCTGGGTGATGTCGCGGAAGGAATAGACACGTCCGATCGGCCGCCCGCGCGCGTACTGCGGCAGGGTGACGCGTTCCAGCACGCGGCCATTACGCAGCACCAGCACGTCCTCGGCCTCTAGCAGCGGCGAGCGGGCGATACGACTGGCCTGCTCCTGGTAGCTCTCGGGGTCGATGATGTGCTCGCTCAGCCAGGCGAACACCGCGGCATCGTCCCGTTTGGTCAGCAGCGTATCGGGCAGGTCCCACAATTCGGCGAAACGGTG
>DASUOA010000424.1:0-4551 GCA_036276895.1 Arenimonas sp.
GGTTGAGCGTGCCCTTCTCGTCGCGGTTGAACTGCATGAAGACCAGGTTCCAGATCTCGATGTAGCGGTCGCCGTCGGCATCCGGCGATCCCGGCGGCCCGCCCGCCACCTCCGGGCCATGGTCGTAGAAGATCTCGCTGCACGGCCCGCACGGGCCGGTATCGGCCATCTGCCAGAAGTTGTCCGACTGGTACTTCTGCCCGCCGGGCTTGTCGCCGATGCGCACCACGCGCTCGGGCGGCACGCCGATCGCGCGGGTCCACAGGTCGTAGGCTTCGTCGTCGGTCTCGTACACCGTGGTCCAGAGCTTCTCCGGCGCGAGTCCGTAGACTTTCGTCAGCAGCTCCCAGGCGAACTGGATGGCGTCCTTCTTGAAGTAGTCACCGAAGGAGAAGTTGCCCAGCATCTCGAAGAAGGTATGGTGGCGCGCGGTGTAGCCCACCTGGTCGAGGTCGTTGTGCTTGCCGCCGGCGCGCACGCAGCGCTGGCTGCTGACCGCACGGCTGTAGCTGCGCTTCTCACCGCCGAGAAACACATCCTTGAACTGCACCATGCCGGCATTGGTGAAAAGCAGGGTGGGATCGTTGCCCGGCACGAGCGGACTGGAGGGCACGACCTCGTGGCCCTTGGCTCGGAAGAATTCGAGGAAATCGCGACGGATTTCGTTGCTGGTTTTCATTTTGGAGGGCTGGCATCAAGACGGACGGGGGCCGGGGCGCAAGTCTTCGGCCTTACCCGCAACATGCGGGGCGGCGATGGAGTTCGCAACCGGATCGGCACAGGCCGTGAAGATTACCAGCCCTCGGGCCTGATCTGGACGCTACTCGGCGTCTTCGCCGGGCTCCGGGCGGCTGGTGCCGCGCGCAGCGGCGTAGGCGTCATCGCGGGAGAAGCCGCGCCGCATCAGGAATTCGACCGCTTTGCGCCAGCCCGCAGGACCGGTCGCAATGTCGAAGCGGGAACGCCCCTGGATCTGGGCCACCGCCGACTGGCGCCAGTCGGTTTCGCAGGCCTCCAGTGCCGAGTCGATCTGCGCGTCCGGAACCGCCTGCTGAGCTAGCTCAGCGCGGATGCGCAGCGGCCCGTAGCCCGCCAGTGCTCGCGTCCGGGCGAAGGCCTCGGCGAAGCGGGTATCGCTCTGCCACCCCTGCTCGGCCAGGCGATCGAGCGCCTGTCCGGTCGACTCGGGATCAGCGCCACGCGCATCGAGCTTGCGCTGCAGCGCCTTGCGCGAGTACTCGCGCCTTGCCAGCAGACCGATTGCCTGCTGGTAGGGATCGGGGGCGGAGCGGGCGCCGGAGGACGGGACGAGGTCGTCCTCCGGTGCCCGCGCCAGATCACGCTTCGAGCGTCTCGGTGTTCTCATCGCCGATCACCAGGCCGGGAACGAACTTCTCGCGCAGTTTGGTTTCCAGCTCGCCGGCGGCCTTGGGGTTGTCCTTGAGCCACTGCCGGGCGTTCTCCTTGCCCTGACCGATGCGCTCGCTGCCGTAGCTGTACCAGGCACCCGACTTCTCGACCAGCTTGGCGTCGACGCCCATGTCGATCAGCTCGCCGGGGCGGGAAATGCCCTCGCCGTAGAGGATCTCAGTGACGATGACCTTGAACGGCGGCGCCATCTTGTTCTTGACCACCTTGATCTTGGTCTGGTTGCCGATGATCTCGTCGCCCTTCTTGACCGCGCCGATGCGGCGGATGTCGAGGCGCACCGAGGCGTAGAACTTCAGCGCATTGCCGCCGGTGGTGGTTTCCGGATTCTGGCCCGGCATCATCATGCCGATCTTCATGCGCAGCTGGTTGATGAAGATCACCATGCAGTTGCTGCGCTTGATATTGCCGGTCAGCTTGCGCAGCGCCTGGCTCATCAGGCGCGCCTGCAGGCCGACCTGCATTTCGCCCATCTCGCCCTCGATCTCCGCTTTTGGCGTCAATGCCGCCACCGAGTCGACCACGACCACGTCGACCGAGTTCGAGCGCACCAGCATGTCGGCGATTTCCAGCGCCTGCTCGCCGGTATCGGGCTGGCTGACCAGCAGATCCTCGACGTTGACGCCGAGCTTCTGCGCATAGGTCGGGTCGAGCGCGTGTTCGGCGTCGATGAAGGCAGCGGTGCCGCCGGCTTTCTGACATTCGGCGATCACCTGCAGGGTCAAGGTGGTCTTGCCCGAGGACTCCGGACCGTAGATCTCGATCACGCGACCCTTGGGCAGGCCGCCGATGCCCAGCGCGATGTCCAGCATCAACGAGCCAGTGCTGATCACTTCGGCCGGCTCGGCGGCCTTGTCGCCCATACGCATCACGGTGCCCTTGCCGAACTGCTTTTCGATCTGGCTCAGGGCGGCGGCCAGTGCGCGCTTCTTGTTCTCGTCCATTTGCGTGTCCTCAGGTGATGGGGTGGGTGCGGGCGGAAGCCTAGGCAGGCGGGTTCTCACGGATAGAGACACGCCCTGCCGGCTGACTGCGATCTTCGCGATGGCGTGCAGACGAATGCATCGGCGGAACGCGGAGCGCCGCGTAGGATTTCGGCGCAGTCATCGACGCGGCCTCAACAGTCCGCAGTACAGCCCTTCGATCGCGAAGTCCTGGTCGGGGCGGACCTCGATCGGCGCGTAGTCCGGGTTCTCGGGCAGCAGGCGGACGCGATCGGATTCGATCTTCAGGCGCTTGACGGTGACTTCCTCGTCGACCCGGGCCACAACAATCTGGCCGGAACGCGCCTGCGCTGTGCGCTGCACGCCAATCAGGTCGCCGTCGAGGATACCCTCGTCACGCATTGACTCGCCCTCGACGCGCAGCAAGTAGTCGGGCAACGGCGAGAAAAGTCGGGGATCGAGCAGCACTTGGTCATGCCAATCGGCGTCGGCACCAATCGGGGCGCCGGCTGCCACGCGGCCAAGGACCGGCACGCTGAGCGCCTGCGAGTCGCTGGCTGTTGCCAGCGCAAGGCTGCCCTGCGCTGCCTCCGGCACCTGGCGCAGGCGGATGCCGCGCGCCTTGCCCGGCAGGCGTTCGATGACGCCGGCCGCTTCCAGCGCCTCCAGATGGTATTGCGCCGCGCGCACGGCCTTGAAGCCGAAAGCGGCGGCGATCTCTGTCTGCGAAGGCGGCATACCTTCGGCCTCGATGCGCTCGGCGATCAGACGGTGGATGGCGCGTTGGATGTCGGTCAGCTGCATTAGTAGCAATACTACTAACAGCCGCCACAGTACCGCAAGCCCTCAGCCAACCAGCGTGAGCAAACCCCTCAGCGCCGCCTCGACCGTCTGCCGCCGTACCGCTTCGCGGTCGCCGTCGAAGTTGAAAATCTCGGCCTTGGGATAGCCGCCACGGCGCTTCCAGGCAATCCAGACGGTGCCCACCGGCTTGCCGGGGGTCTCGCCGGTTGGGCCGGCGATGCCGGTAACCGCTACCGCGACACTGGCGCCGGAGTGGATCAGCGCACCCGACACCATCTCCATCACCGTTTCCCGGCTGACCGCGCCGTGCTCTTCCAGCGTCTGCGGCCGGACACCGAGCAGCGCCTGCTTGGCCTCGTAGCTGTAGGCGGCCATGCCGCAATCGAACCAGGCCGAGCAGCCGGGAATGTCGGTGATCATCTTGGCGATCCAGCCACCGGTGCAGCTTTCGGCCGTGGCCAGCATCTGCCGCTGCGCCTGCAAGTGGGCACCGACCTGCTCGGCCAGCGCATGCAAGGTGTCGTCGTCGGGAAGCGTGGGCGTCGTCATGGCCGCTAGACTATCCGGCCCCCTGCCCTGCCGCCATCGCGATGTCCGTTGCCGAGAAGAATCCCGAACACACACCGCTGATGAAACAGTTCTTCGCGGCCAAGGCGGAGTATCCGGACATCCTGCTGTTCTTCCGGATGGGCGACTTCTACGAATTGTTCTTCGACGATGCGCGCAAGGCGGCGCGGCTGCTCGACATCACCCTGACCCAGCGCGGCAGCTCTGCGGGACAGCCGATCCCGATGGCGGGCGTGCCGGCACATGCCTATGAAGGCTATCTGGCAAGGCTGGTCGCGCTGGGCGAGTCGGTGGCGATCTGTGAGCAGATCGGCGACCCGGCATTGGCGAAGGGATTGGTCGAACGCAAGGTGGTGCGCATCGTCACGCCGGGTACGGTGACCGACGAAGCCTTGCTGCAGGAGCGCCGCGACACCCTGTTGCTGGCAGTGTCGCGGGGCAAAGCGGGATACGGATTGGCTTGGGCCGATCTGTCGGCCGGCCGTTTCCTCGTCAGTGAAATCGCCAACGATGACCAACTCGCGGCGGAACTGGCGCGACTCGATCCGGCCGAAGTCCTGGTCGCCGATGAAGATGGCTGGCCTGCACCGGTGCTCGCCGCCAACGGCCTTCGACGCCGCCCGCCCTGGGGCTTCGATGCCGACAGCGGCCGACGGCAACTGCTGCGCTTCTTCGGACTGCACGACCTCACTGCGTTCGGCATCGAGGGCAAGCCGCTCGCGATCGCCGCCGCCGGGGCCCTGCTCGCGTATGTCGAGGAGACGCAGAAGCAGCGTCTGCCGCACCTCACGACGATCGCGTTCGAGGC
>DASUOA010000425.1:0-2091 GCA_036276895.1 Arenimonas sp.
ACTTCAGCTTGCCGCCGAGCAGCAGCATCGAGGTGTCGGCCATCACGGCCAGCGCCGCGGAATAACGGTTGAGCTTGCGGTAGAACCGGCGGGTGTAGGCGTCGCCGGGTGCCTTGCCGAGCGTGGATCCGGTGAGGCCGAACCAGATGCTGCGCACCGCGTTGGAAATCGCGTAACCGATGTGGCCGAACAGCGCGTTGTCGAACTGTTCCAGCCGCTGTTCCGGATCCTCCAGCTGCGCCGCGCGCATTTCCTTCAATACCCACGGATGGCAGAGGATCGCGCCCTGGCCGAAGATCATCAGCGAGCGGGTCATGATGTTGGCGCCCTCGACCGTGATCATGATCGGGGTGGCCTGCCAGCCGCGGCCGGCGTAGTTGCGCGGGCCGAGGATGATGCCCTTGCCGCCGTGGATGTCCATGACGTCGCGCGAGACTTCGCGGCCCATTTCGGTGCAGTGGTATTTCGCGATCGTCGAGGGCACGGCCGGGTTCTCGCCCCGTGCCACAGCGGCGGCGGTGGCCTGCGACAACGCGCTGATCGCGTAGGCCTTGCCCGCGATCCGCGCCAGGACTTCCTCGACGCCCTCGAAGCGGCCGATCGACAGCCCGAATTGCTTGCGGATGCGCGCATATGCGCCGGTGACCACGGCGCCGATCTTCGCGCCGCCGCTGGCGGTGGAGGGCAGGGTGATCGAACGCCCGATCGACAGGCACTCCATCAGCATCTGCCAGCCCTTGCCGGCGTAGTCCTCGCCGCCGATCAGCTGCGACAGCGGCACGAACACGTCGTTGCCGCGGATCGGGCCGTTCTGGAACGGCGTGTTGAGCGGGAAGTGGCGGCGGCCGATTTCCAGCCCCGGCGTGTCGGCCGGCACCAGCGCCAGCGAGATGCCGATGTCCTTCTTCTCGCCGAGCAGGCCGTCCGGGTCGTACATGCGGAACGCGACGCCGATGAGCGTGGCGACGGGGGCGAGGGTGATGTAGCGCTTGTTGAGCGTCAGGCGCATCCCGAGCACGTTGGCGCCGTTCCACTCGCCCATGCAGACGATGCCGAAGTCGGGAATGGAGGTCGCGTCGGAGCCGGCGAACGGTCCGGTGAGCGCGAAGCAGGGCACTTCGCGGCCGTCTGCCAGGCGCGGGAGGTATTCGCGCTTCTGGGCGTCGGTGCCGTAGTGCATCAGCAACTCGGCCGGGCCGAGCGAGTTGGGCACGCCGACGGTGGAGCTGACCGTGGAGGAGATCGACGCCAGCTTCTGGATCACCTTGTGGTTCATCAGCGCCGAGAAGCCCAGGCCGCCGTATTCCTTCGGGATGTTCAGGCCGAAGAACTTGTTGCGCTTGATGTAGTCCCACATTTCCGGCGGCAGGTCGGCACGGACGTGGGTGATGTCCCACTCGTCCGTCATCCGGCACAGCTCCTCGCAGGGGCCGTCGAGGAAGGCCTGTTCCTCGGCCGTCAGCTCGGGCTTCGGCTGTGACAGCAACTGGTTCCAGTCCGGCTTGCCCGAGAAGAGTTCTCCTTCGAAACCGACCGTGCCGGATTCCAGCGCGGTGCGTTCGGTATCCGACAGCGGCGGCAGCAGCTTCGTGTAGAACTTCAGCAGCGGCGCGGTGATGAACGGCTTGCGCAGCTGCGGCAGCAGCAGCGGCACCGCGACCAGCGCGACGATCAGGGCGGCGACCACCGTCGCTGCGGCGCTGGCGCCCAGCAGCCAGCAGGCCACGAGCACGCTCGCGGTCAATGCGGCCCAGGCCGCCAGCCGCAGCCGGTGGTAAGCGGCGAAGGCCGAAGCCAGCAGGAATGCGAGGAACGGGATCACGACGCTCATGGACGGCTCCGGCGGACCACGGATCAGACCGTGGCGGGAAACAGTGGCATCCGAAGATGCCGTGCGATTACCATACGCTCAAGTATGGAGCCGGAAACATCGGTGTCAACCGCGTCCGGCGCTCACCGCCGCCCATGCATACTGATGCGAATGGAACCGTACGGTAGACTGCCGCGATGCCCGAAACCGCAGCCCGGATCGAACGTACCGGCCGCCTTTGTGCCGACGACTGGGCGCAGGCTGCGCTCGACCTGATCGCC
>DASUOA010000426.1:0-3734 GCA_036276895.1 Arenimonas sp.
CGCCAAAGTCAGCGCCACCGCGAGTCGCACGCCCAGCAAACGCCAGCGCGCATCCGGCGCACTCAGTACCAAGGCAGCGGTCCCGCCCTCCTGCTCGCGCAATACCGCTCGGGCGAACACGTCGAGCAACAGCAACCATCCCAGCAGCACGCCCGTCGCCTGCCCCGCACCGCTGGCCAGCACCTGCAACGCGCAGGCGCCGAGCAGGAACAGCCACCAGCGTCGCTGGCGCTGCCGCAGGATCAGCTTCAGCTCCGCCGCGAACAGGCGTCCGAAGGCGAAATGCTCCAGCGGCCGCAGCACAGGATCCAGCCAGCGTAGACGCAGACCGGCACCGCCACTACTGCGCTCGGCAGCGGACGCCGTGCGCGCCGCCGACCAGTCCAGCAGCGGAGCCAGTGCGAGCAGTCCGACCAGACAGCCCATCGGCCACAGCAACCGGCCGAGGATATCCATGCCGCCCGGGCTCCACGCCGGCCAGTCGAAGCTGCCGATCTTGCCCTCAACGATCGACATGCCGATGTTGAGGCCGCCGATTTCCAACCCGGGTTGCGAAACCGCCAGCACCTCGCGGATGTCGCGCGTCGCCAGCCCGACACCGGCCGGGTCGCTGAGCCACAGCGTGCCTGCGGCCGGCACGCCGGGCTGGTCGACGCCACCGAAGGCGGCGATGAAGAGCAGGATCCAGACCACGAAATAGAGGACATTGCCGGCGCTGCGGCGCAGCCACGGCAGCATGTCGAACAGCACGGCCAGGAATGCCGTCACCGCCAGCGCCGGCATCGCGATCCACAGCGAGGGCTGCAGCAGCTGCCACAGGTCGTACTCCCGCACCTCACCGCGATACCACTGCGCGACGAGGCCAACTCCAAGGCCGATGCCGATCAGCAGCGCGAACACCGCCATGTGGCTGCACCACTTGGCGAGCAGGAAACTGCCGCGGGTCATCGGCGTCGCCACCAGCAACTGCCACACCCGCGTCTCGAAATCGCGCACCAGGGTACCGCGGACCAGATAGAAACCGAACAGGGACAGGGTGGTCGAGTACATCAATGCCAGCACCATGCCGATCCAGGCGCTGGAATAGCGGCCGCGTGCTGCTTCGAAACCGACCGTGACGTAGTCGACGCCGAGCGGCGGGAAGCACAACCACGTCAGCGCACCGAGCAGACCCATCACCACCCAGAAACGCGTCGCGCGGCTGCGCTCACGCAGGTCGGCGTGCACAATCGCGGCGAAGCGGCGCAGCGCCTTCACGTCAGCGTGCTCCGTGCTTCGAGAGCAGGTACAGGTAGGCGTCCTCGAGGTCGGGCGGCACCGATGTCGCCCCCGCTGCCGGCGACGCATCGTCGACCACGCGCAGGCGCACGCCATCGCTGCGCCGCAGCGAGCTGCTGATGTGGCGACCCACGCGCGCGCTGGCCACTTCCGACTCAGGCACCGTCCATTCCCAGACGCGACCGTCGGCCTGCGCCATGAATGCTTCCGGTGCACCGTCGAACAGCAGCTTGCCCTGCGACAGGATGGCGAGTTCGGTAGCGCTGGCCTCAATGTCGGAAACGATGTGCGTCGACAGGATCACCAGGCGCTCGCCGGCCAGATCGGTGAGCAGATGACGGAAGCGCAGGCGCTCTTCCGGATCGAGGCCCACCGTCGGCTCATCGACGATCAGCAGTTTCGGATCACCGAGCAGCGCCTGCGCGATGCCGACGCGCTGCCGCATGCCGCCGGAGAAGCCGCCCAGCCGACGATCTGCCGCATCCGACAAGCCGACTTCGGCCAGGCAATGCTCGACGCGCTCGGCGGCGAGGCGCGACGGCAGCTCCTTGACGGCAGCGAGATAGGCGAGGAATTCGCGCGCCGTCAGCGCGGCGTAGACACCGAAATCCTGCGGCAGATAGCCGAGCTCGCGACGCAGGACGTCGGGCTCCTTGGCGATATCGACGCCGTTCCACAGCACGCGCCCGCTGCTGGGGCGGCTGAGCGTGGCGAGAATGCGCATCAAGGTCGACTTGCCGGCACCATTGGGGCCCAGCAGGCCGAGGATGCCCGGCCCCAGGCGCAGGTCGACGCCGGCAAGGGCTTGATGGCCGTTGGCGTAGCGGTACTCGACGGACTCGACGATCAGTTCGCAAGACATGCTGGCTCCCGCGGCACCCTGCCGCGTGAGCGCAGTATGACGCGGCGGGCTTGCCCGAGGCAGCCGCCGATGGTCAGTACGACCAGCGACCCTTGACGCGTCGCGCGACTACTGGCCGGCGATCGGCAGCTTGGCCGCCATCGCCGTCGCCGCAGCGACCTTCTCGACCGGAATCATGCGCAGCGCCATGTCGGCCATGTCGAGGCCGAGCGCGCTGCGGTTGCGCATCATCGCGCCGAGGTTGACGTCGACGAAGCCCATCGGCCGGCCGTCCGCGGAGAACGCCAGGCCCGGCACGCCATCGACCAGCAGCGATGCCCTGGGCGTTCGCGTCTCGCCGAGAATCAGCCCGGGACGTACCACCGGCACACCACCCCACTCGTCGGAGGTGCGCAGCAGCGAGAAGAACACCATGCCCGGCTCGGCACGCACGCCCTGCGCGAGATCGACGAAGCCAAGCCCGATGGGTGGCTCGCGCAAGCGCAACCAGGCAAGACCGAGTTCGCTATCGCGGGTGACCAGATCAGCAGTCATCCATTCCTCGTTGCCCGGCAGCCGCACGCGGAACTCGCTGGATTTGGCCACTGGCGCCGAGCCGGCGCCCGGCGCGTTGCCGCCGAGTGCGTTGAAATCCATGCTGACAGCGCGATCCGGCACCAGCACCAGGCCGTCAGCCTGGACCAGCAGACCCTGCGCGCGGTCTTCAATGCGCTGCTCGTTGCCGGAGTTGGTCACCGCCATCACGAACTTCACGGTCACCGCGGCAGCGCCGTGCTGCGCCACCAGCTGCTTGTAGATCGGTCGGTAATCCTCGCGCTCGTCGGCCGCCTTGAGCAGGCCGGGCGAGGCCAGCAGGGAAACGAGGATCACCGCACGGAACAGGTTCATGGCGACTCCGACAACCAGAAGGGGTCAAGGTGCAGCATGCGCGTTTCAGCGCCACGCAGCACGGTGAGAGTAATGGCTGCGCCCGGGTCGGACTTCAAGGCCCGCTCCAGCGTTTCGGACAGCACGGCCGGAGTGTCAACGACCTGACCCGCCAGCGCCAGGATCACATCCCCATTGCGCAGATGGGCGAGGCCAGCGGGCCCACCCGCTTCGACACCATCCACCAGCACGCCGCGGAAGTCGGCAGGCAGGCGCCGCGCGGCACGGTCGTAAAAGCCGAGCGCACGCAGCTGCACACGCAAGCGACTGAGCGCTCGGGTACGCAAACCAGCTGTCGCCAGCGGCGCTTCGATCAGCTTGGCCTGCAGCTGCATCGGCTTGCCGTCACGCAACAGGTCGAAGGTGACTTCGCTATCTGCCGGAAGGTCGCGCACACGCTGCTGGAAGCTGTCGTCCGAGGTTTCGTTACCCGGTCGCAGAGGCTCGCCTTCGAGCGCGGTCAGCACATCGCCGACGCGCGCCTTGGCGGCAGCCAATGGACCGCCGGGATACAACCTGACGATGCGGAAACCCGGCGCGGCGATGCCTAGATCGCGCGCCAGGCTCGACGGCAGCGGCTGTACCTCTACACCGGCCCAGGCCTTGGGCAACTCCGGCAACGGTACCCGCTCGCGATCGGAGGGCTGCGGCAACAGTACTGCCAGGC
>DASUOA010000427.1:0-3494 GCA_036276895.1 Arenimonas sp.
CGCGCGGTAGAAGCGCTCAACGGGACCGCGTCGTGCGTACCAGAGCAGGATGCCAACCAGTGCAAACACTCCGGCATAGCCCATCGCTTCAGGGCGCTGGATCGCGAGGGCGAGCGCGGCACAGGTGAGCACGGTTGCCAACCATGGCTTCCAGCGACCATGCACGATCAGTAACAACGCCAAGGCAGTGAAGGCGTAGTCATGGAGGATATCGCCTGTCCAGACCAGCACGTAATGGGCCACGCCCAGCAACATCAAGCCAAGGATGCGTCGCAGGTAGGTCTTTTCGAACTCGCCGTTGCGCGTTTCGGATCGGCCCAGCATGACCGCGAAGCCCATGCCGAACAACAGCGAGAACATGGTCCAGAACTTTCCTTGCACGAAGGTGTATATCAGCCAGCTGGCGACGTAGCTCAATCCGGTTTGATTGATGTCTACGCCGGTTCCGAGCTGGCTTATGGGGCGGGTGAACCACTCGACATTCATCAGGAAGATGCCGAGCAACGCAACGCCACGCAGAATATCGAGCGCGTCGATCCTCCCGCGCGGCTCACTTGCAACGGGCTCGACCTGCGGATCGACATGGGATGAAGGGGGCATGCAAGGATCTCCAGGATGATCACGAGCATTGCAACGCAATATGTGTCGTCATGACATGTGCCCAAGGTCCTGCCTCCCTTCGGTCTATCTGCTGCTGCGCTCCCCTGCCTCGAGCTTGACGCGCGCGCCCTGCGGGCCTAGCCTTCGTTTCATCTTGCTATCGCGATGAAACGATAAATATGGATCTGGATGCCTGGTCGGCCTGTCTGCGGGTGCTCGCCGACCCCACCCGCGTGCGCTTGCTGGCCCTGCTCGAAGGCGAAGAGCTGACCGTCGCCGAGCTCTCGGCCATCACCCAGTTGGCGCAGCCGCGGGTCTCGACCCACCTGGCCAAGCTCAAGGAAGCCGAGCTGGTGCGCGATCGCCGCGCCGGCGTGTCCGCGTACTACCGATTCAACGACGACCTTGATCCCGGCGAACGTCGGCTCTGGGACGCCCTCCGCGACAGTGCCGACGACCCGCTGCTGCGCCAGGACGGCGAGCGGCTGCCGGTGATCCTCGCCAGCCGCGCCAGCGACCAGAACTGGGCCGACTCGGTGGCCGGCGACATGGAGCGCCACTATTCGCCCGGCCGCACCTGGGAGGCACTGGCCCGCTCCACCCTGCCCCTGCTCGAACCGGGCGCCGTGCTCGACGTCGCATCGGGCGACGGCGTGCTGGCCGAGCTGCTGGCGCCGCATGCACGCCGCTACGTCTGCATCGACGCCAGCAGCCGTGTCGTTGCCGCGGCCAGCGACCGGCTGCAGAAGTACCCGCACGTCGAAGTGCTGGAAGGCGACATGCAATCGCTGCCATTCAAGGCCGGCGAGTTTGACCTGGTGCTGCTGATGCACGCGCTCACCTATGCCGACAAACCGGCACAGGCGATCGCCGAGGCGGCGCGCGTACTACGACCTGGAGGCCGACTGGTTGCCACTTGCCTGTCCAAGCACGAGCACCGCGCCGCGGTGACGCCCTATGGACACGTCAACCTCGGCTTCAGCGAAAAGGAGTTGCGCCGCTTCGCCGACAAGGCCGGGCTGGAACCGCGTGTCTGCGAAGTCGTGACGCGCGAGAAGCGCCCCCCGCACTTCGCCGTCATCACCTTGTCTGCGGTGAAGCCGCGATGACGCTGCCCTGGCGCCATCCCGAGCGCGTCGCGCGCCTGCAGGCGGCGCTGGCCCAGCGCATCCTGGTCATCGACGGCGCCATGGGCACGATGATCCAACGCCATCATCTTGACGAAGCCGCCTACCGCGGCGAGCGCTTCGCACATGGCTTCGACGGCCTGCATTTTGTGCCGGCAACCGAGGAGGCCGATCATGCGCACGGACCGGGCTGTGGCTGTGGCTCGGATCTGCGCGGCAACAACGACCTGCTCACGCTGACGCAGCCGCAGATCATCCGCGACATCCACCGTGCCTATCTCGACGCCGGCGCCGATCTGGTCGAGACCAACACCTTCAATTCGACACGGATCTCGCAGGCGGATTACCGGCTCGAGCACCTGGTCGGCGAGTTGAACCGCGAGGCCGCGCGTCTGGCCCGCGAGGAATGCGCCGCGATCGAGGCACGCGACCCCTCGCGTCCGCGATTTGCCATCGGCATCCTCGGCCCGACCAGCCGCACCGCCTCGCTCAGTCCCAAGGTCGAAGACCCGGGCTATCGCAATGTCGATTTTTCCGAGCTGGTCGACAACTATGCCGAGGCCACCGAGGCGCTGCTCGATGGCGGTGTCGACGCGCTGATGGTCGAGACGGTGTTCGACACGCTCAACGCCAAGGCGGCGCTGTTTGCGATCGAACAGGTGTTCGACGGCCGCGCTGCGCGCTGGCCGGTGCTGATCTCCGGCACCATCACCGACCGCTCGGGTCGCACACTGTCGGGCCAGACCGCCGAGGCCTTCTGGTATTCACTGCGGCACGCGCAGCCGCTCGCCATCGGCCTGAACTGCGCGCTGGGACCGAAGGACCTGCGTGCGCATGTCGACATGCTGGCCCAGGTCGCCGATACCCACATCAGCTGCCATCCCAATGCCGGCCTGCCCAATGCCTTCGGCGGCTACGACGAGACGCCGGCGCAGATGGCCGCGGAGTTGCGCGAATGGGCCGAAGCCGGCCTGCTCAATGTCGTCGGCGGCTGCTGCGGCACCACGCCCGAGCACATCCAGGCGATCGCCGAAGCAGTGCGTGGCGTGGCGCCGCGCGTGCTGCCGACGCTGCCCGCACACACGCGGCTGGCCGGACTCGAACCTTTCGTCATCACGCCCGAAACCAACTTCGTCAATATCGGCGAGCGCACCAATGTCACAGGCAGTGCGCAGTTCAAGAAGCTGATCCTCGAAGGCCGCTACGAGCAGGCCATCGTGGTGGCGCGGCAGCAGGTCGACAGCGGCGCGCAGATCATCGACATCAACATGGACGAGGGGCTGCTCGACGCCGAAATGGCGATGACCCGATTCCTGCGCCTCATCGCCAGCGAGCCCGACATTGCCCGGGTACCGGTGATGATCGACTCCTCGAAGTTCAGCGTGATCGAGGCCGGGCTACGCTGCGTGCAGGGCAAGCCGATCGTCAATTCGATCTCGCTCAAAGAAGGCGAAGCCGCCTTCCTCGCGCAGGCGCGCACGGTGCGTCGGTATGGCGCCGCCGTAGTGGTGATGGCCTTCGATGAACTAGGCCAGGCCGATACGCTGCAACGCAAGGTCGAGATCGGTAGTCGCGCCTACGCGTTGCTGACTGAGCAGGCCGGCTTCGCGCCGGAAGACATCATCTTCGACCCCAACGTGTTCGCCATCGCCACCGGTATTGCCGAGCACGACGGCTATGGCGTTTCCTTCATCGAGGCGGCGCGTGAACTCAAGCGCCGCTTTCCGCACAGCCACATCTCCGGCGGCATCTCCAACGTGTCGTTCT
>DASUOA010000428.1:0-3804 GCA_036276895.1 Arenimonas sp.
GATGCCAGCATCACCTTTTCGGCTGGCTCGCCGGGCGTGTACACGGTGACCGCCGAAGGTGATTGCACGGCGGTACTGGCTGCGGGGCCAAGCCCCAAGGCAGCCAGCACCAGCTGCCCACCGGCTCCTGTTACCTTCACCATCACGGTCACCGACCGTACTTTGGTGGGCGGTGGCAGTTTCCCTGCTACCACGCAGGAATCCCTGCTGATGACCGTGCGGGCCGAGGATGACGGAATCCCGGCAGCCGGTGTCGACATCGACTGGGCGATCAGCGGCGATGGCAACCTTGCCGCCAACAGCAGCAGCGCAGCTGGCAATGGTGAAGCCACCAATACCGTGACCTTTGGCAGCACGCCAGGCACCGTGGTCGTCACCGCTACACGCAAAGACGTTCCCACCGCCAGTGTCAACTTCGTATTCAACGTCGCTGCGCCGAGCATGACGCTCGTGTCTGGCGACGGCCAATCCGGCCTGGTCGGAACCGCCGGCGAACAGCCGCTCACGGTGCAACTGGTCGACGCCAATGGCGCGGCGATTTCCGGCGAGAGCATCGCCTGGAGCGTGACCTCGGGCAGCATCAACCTGTCCGCCAGCAGCGACAGCACCGACGGCAACGGCAAGAGCGCCATGCCGTTCTCGTTCGGGTCGACCGTTGGCCCCGCCACCGTGCGCGCCAGCGCGCGCGGCAGCATCCACGTCGACTTCCAGCTGGATGTGCTTGGCGGCGACATCATGCCGGGCGGCGGCAACGGCCAATCCGGCGCGGTCGGCGAGCCGCTGCCCGAGCCCCTGAAGGTCCGCGTTTCGCTACCGGCTTCGCCGGCGGCAGGCGGTGCCGCGGCGAAGGGTCTAGCTGGCGTGCCAGTGCAATGGGTGGTGACGCAGGGTGGTGGCTCGGTGTCGTCCAGCAACACCTTCACCGATGCCAACGGCGAATCTTCGGTGATCTTCACGCTGGGTCCGGACCCCGGAACGCACTCGGTCACCGCGACCACTCCCGGAGGCACCACGGTCTTTACTGCGACCGCCTTCATTCCGACGGGCGTGCTGACGATCATCTCCGGTGACGAGCAGACGCTGCCGACCAACACCGATTCGGAACCGCTGGTGGTCGAGTTGCGTACCGAAGAGGGTGAGCCGATCGCCGGCGTGGCCATCGAGTGGAGCGCGGAAAACGCCGAACTCGATGCCGACAGCACCGAGACCGACAGCAACGGTCGCGCACAAGTCATCGCCAAGGTGCTGGAGCCGGGCGCCGCCTCGGTTACTGCCGTCTCGACCAATCCCGACGCCGGGCCGATCACCTTCACCTTGAATGGTGCGGTCGCCAATCTCGACAACCTGGATCCGGTCGAGGAGCAGGTCGCGGAAGTCATCGATAGGATGTGCCCCGCACTGGCGGCGATCCCCAATCCGACGCCCGAGCAGCAGGACCTGTTGCAACGCTGTTTGGAGATCGTCGACGCGGCCGGCCTCGACCCCGAGGCGACCATTGCTGCCTTGAGCGAGTGGTTCCAGGAGCTGGTGCAGGCGCAGTCCGATGCCACCCTGATCGCGCTGCAGTCACAGTTGCAGAACCTGCAGGGCCGTCTGGCCGCCTTGCGCGGCGGCGCGCCGTCGAACGGTTTCGCGGGCCTGACCCTGCTCGGCCCGGGTGGCTCGGTGCCGCTGGTCGGGCTGTTCAAGGCGATGGCAGGTGAAGAAGGCGCCGACCTCGACGCCGGCTTCAGCCGCTGGGGCTGGTTCGTGAGCGGCAACATTGGCCGCGGCGAGTTCGATCCGACCAGCACCACACCGGCTTTCGACTACGACATCAACGGCCTGACGTCGGGCATCGACTACCGCGTCAACGACAACTTCATCGTCGGTGGCTCGCTGGGCTACACCGCCCAGGACACCGATGCCCGCGACGATTCGGGCTCGCTGGAGACGCGCGGCTGGAGCGTTTCCGGTTACGGCAGCTGGTTCAACGACACCAACTGGTATGTCGATGGCGTGCTGACCTGGGGCCGCAACGATTACCGCAGCTTGCGCACGATCCATTACACCCTGCCGCTGGTCGGTGGCGGTACGGTCGAGATCGACCAGCTGGCACGCGGAAGCTCGGACGGCGACCAGTTGCAGGCTGCGTTCACGCTCGGCCGCGACTTCCAGAAGGGCGCATGGAACCTCGGCACCTATGGCCGGCTGCTGTACAGCCGCGTCGAGTTCGGCGAGTCGCGGGAAGTGCTGCAGGCCGGCCCCGGTAGCGGCCTGGGCCTGGCGGTGCGCTCGCGCGACCTGACCTCGCTGGCCACCGTGCTCGGCGGCAAGGCGTCCTACGCCTACAGCGCCTCCTGGGGCGTGCTGATGCCGTCCTTCGAGCTGGAGTGGGAACGTGAGACCAAGGACGACCCGGCTATCGTCGAGGCGTACTTCATCCATGACCCGACACAGTCGCCGATCGTGATCACCGGCTCGGCCATGGACCGCAGTTTCTTCCGTCTCGGCTTCGGTCTGTCCATGTTGTTCACCAATGGCCGTTCAGGTTTTGTGTACTACGAACGTCTGGCTGGCCGTACCGGCCAGAGCCAGGAAAACCTTTCGCTCGGTTTCCGGATGGAATTCTGAGCCCCGGCCCCCTCGCCGCCTCACCGCGGCGAGGGGGTGGACTTGCTAAGCGCCGCGACAGGGACGCAAGATGCCGCCAATGCCCCCCGCCGAATCCCAGGTTTCACGCCAGCGCCAGGACCGCCAAGGCAACGCCGCATGATCGAATTCGGCCACCTCAGTCACGTCGGGCTACGGCGAGAGCTGAACGAGGACACTTACTACGGCGATGCCGAGCTCGGCCTTTGGCTGGTTGCCGATGGCATGGGCGGTCACGAGTTTGGTGAAGTCGCCAGCGCACTGGCACGCGATGCCGTAGTCCGCGAGATCCGCGCGGGCCGCAACCTGGCCGAAGCGATCCGCAAGGCCGACGAAGACATCATCGGCCACTCCAAGCGACGCGCCGAGAGCCTGCCGATGGGCACCACCTTGGTGGCGGTGCGTGTCGATGGCAAGCGTTTCGAGCTGTCCTGGGTCGGCGACAGCCGCGCCTATCTGTGGAATGGCAAGCTGGCACAGATCTCCTCCGACCACAGCTATGTGCAGGAGCTGATCGACCAGGGCGCCATCACCCACGAGCAGGCGCGCACCCATCCGCATCGCAATGTGGTTACCCAGGCACTCGGCGTCACCGACCCGCAGAACCTGAAGGTCGAGACCATAACCGGCGAACTCAAGCCGGGCATGCAGCTGCTGCTGTGCAGCGACGGCCTGACCGAAGAGGTGGACGACGTCGCCATCGCCAGCATCCTGGCACGCAACGAGCTGTCGGCGCAGGAGTGCGTGGATCATCTGGTCCGAGCCGCGCTCGATGGCGGTGGCTCCGACAACGTGACCGTGCTGCTGCTCAAGCAGCGCTGATATACCGGCGCGTCAGCGCTTCGCCCTTGGAGCCACCGTCTCGCCGCGCTCGCCGCGTTGAGCGTCGTCGACCAGTTCGCGCAGGCCTTCATGGCTTGGCTCGGCACGGAGTCCGTTCTCCGCCAGCAGTCGGCAGGCAACCCAACGATTCATTTCGTGGCAAAGACGGAACGCGCGGTCGTAGACCCAACCGGCGATTTCGGACAGGCCCTGCTGAGCTTCGGCGTTTTGTGGATCCACTTGCAGTACTTGCAGGTACAGGTCCAGCGCGTTGTCATCTTGCGGGAAGAACAGTCGACGACCGGGATCGGTCTTGTCGTTCAGCCCGTAGTCCTTGTAGGTGCGCGCCTG
>DASUOA010000429.1:0-7784 GCA_036276895.1 Arenimonas sp.
GGCGAGATCGCGCAGCTCGGCCAGCGGCGGCAGCTCGTCGAGGCTCTTCAAGCCGAAATAGTCGAGGAAGGCCTTGGTGGTGCCGAACAGCGCCGGCTTGCCGGGCACGTCGCGATGGCCGATGACGCGGATCCATTCGCGCTCTTCCCGCGACTTGATGGTGTTGGGGTTCACGGTGACGCCGCGGATCTGCTCGATCTCGCCGCGGGTGATCGGCTGCCGGTAGGCGATCAGCGCCAGCGTTTCCAGGGTGGCGCGGGTGTACTTGGTCTGGCGCTCGGTCCACAGGCGCGCGACCCAGCCGTGTACGTCGGCGCGCACCTGGTAGCGGAAGCCCGAGGCGACCTCGACCAGTTCGACGCCGCGCTCGGCGCAGTCTTCGCGCAGCGCGGAAATCGCCTGCTCGATGCTGCCCGGCGGTGCCGGCTCATCCTCGGGGAACAGGCCGCCCAGCTGGGCCAGTGTCAGGGGTTGCGGTGAGGCCAGCAGCGCCGCCTCGATGATGCGCTTGATGAGTTGGGAATCCATGGACGCTTTGGTTTATCCGGTGTACTCGTCGCCGTCACTGGTGACTTCGGGAAGCGGAAGCTCGCCTTCGTGCTCGAGGGCGGCCAGCGACTTCACATAGATGGGCTGCAGCGGCGCTTCCTGCACGATCTCCAGCAGCTGCTCCTTGGCGAGCTCGAGGATCGACAGGAAAGTGACCACCACGCCGAGGCGGCCTTCCTCGGCGGTGAACAAGCTTTCGAAGCGGTGGAACTGGCGGTCGACCAGGCGCTGCAGCAGCTCGCCCATGCGCTGCCGCACCGACAGCGCTTCGCGCTTGATCGCGTGATGGGTGTAGAGCTCGGCGCGCTTGAGCACGTCGCGCAGCGCCAGCAGCATCTCGCGCAGATCGACCGGCGGCGGCAGGCGCACCGCGGCACGGTCGGGCACGTGGGCGCTGACCACGCGGGTGTCGCGGTCAAGGCGGTCGAGGGTGTCGAGGTCCTCGGCGGCCTTCTTGAAGCGCTCGTATTCCTGCAGACGGCGCACCAGCTCGGCGCGCGGGTCGGCCTCGAGGCCTTCCTCGGTTGGCGGCCGCGGCAGCAGCATGCGCGACTTGATCTCGGCCAGCATCGCGGCCATCACCAGATACTCGGCGGCGAGGTCGAAGCGCAGGTCCTGCATCACGTCGATGTAGCCAATGTATTGGCGGGTGATCTCGGCCACCGGGATGTCGAGGATGTCGAGGTTCTGCCGGCGGATCAGGTAGAGCAGCAGGTCGAGCGGGCCCTCGAAGGCTTCGAGGATGACCTCCAGCGCGTCCGGCGGGATGTACAGATCCAGCGGCATTTCCAGCACCGGCTGCCCACGCACCAGCGCCAGCGGCATTTCCTGCTGCTGCGGTTGCGGGACGAATACGGTTGGATTCGCGCTGGGCGCGGCTTCGGACGTCATGCGGTCGCGATCATTGGGACGGGTTGCCCCTCGGGGCGGGCCTTGGATGGCCGTGTTCTATTGGCGTTGCGCTTACAGCGAAACCGGGTGGAATCCCTGGCGTACAACGGTGGGCTCATCGCCCGTGCAATCCACGATGCTGGTCGGGCCGGGGTCGCAATCCCCGCTGTCCAGCATCACATCGGCAAAGCGCAACCAGCGCTCGGCCACCCCTTCGGCCTCGTGACTGAGCAGGATCTCGTCGTCCTGCAGCGTGAGGCTGGTCGACAGCAACGGCTCACCGATCACCTCAAGCAGTGCCCGCGCGACCACATGGCCGGGTAGGCGGATGCCGATGTCGCGGCGCTTGGCGCGACCGCTGTGCTTGAGGCGTTTGGGCAGGCTTGCTGCGGCCGGAAGGATGAACGTGCAGGGCCCCGGAGTGAGCGATCGCAGCAGTCGAAACGCCGGATCGTCGAGCCGGGCCAAGCTTCCGGCCTCGCTGATTGAGCGGCAGAGTAAGGTAAAGGGGTGCTTGCTGTCCAGTTCGCGCAGGCGCTGCACCCGCTCCTCGGCGTCCCGGGCCTCCAGCATCCAGACCATGGCGTAGCCGGCGTCGGTGGGGCAGAGCGCCAGGCCGCCGGCTTTGAGAATGGTCGCCGCCTTGTCGACGAGGCGGGCGTGCGGGTTGGCGGGGTGGACCTCGAAGCGTTCGCTCATCCGGCTATCATGCAGCCCCGCGCTCTTCAGGCACAGCCCCATGTGGTATCTGATCCACGGCCATGACCGCCCCGACTCCTTGCCCGACCGCCTCGCCGCCCGCCCCGCGCATGTCGCGCGACTGGTCGCGCTGCGCGATGCCGGGCGCTTGAAGCTGGCCGGGCCGATCCCGGCGATCGACAGCGAGGACCCGGGCCCCGCCGGCTTCGTTGGCAGCCTGATCGTCGCCGAGTTCGCTTCACTCGAAGACGCGAAGGCCTGGGCCGACGCTGATCCGTATGTCGCTGCTGGCGTCTATGCCCGTGTCGACGTGCAGCCTTTCCGCGTGGTGCTGCCATGAGCCTTCCGCGCGAGCAACGCGTGGCGGCGATCCGCGCCGCACTCGAAGCGAGCTTGCAGCCGCAGCGTCTGGACGTGGTCGACGACAGCCATAAACACGCCGGTCATGAAGGCGCCCGCGACGGGCGCGGCCACTTCAGCGTCGAGATCGTCAGCGATGCCTTTACCGACAAGCTGCCGCTGGCGCGGCATCGCCTGGTCTACGCGGCGCTGGGGGGCTTGATGGAGACCGACATCCACGCCTTGGCGATTCGGGCGTTGGCGCCTGGGGAGTGAGTCCTCAGGTATCCCGCCAAAGTGGCATTGGCGCGGAGGTAGCCCTGCGCCAGGGCCGGTGTGGCTCCTGCTGCGGTAGGAGAATTCCTATAGTCCGCAGCTACTCATCTCAGTAGACTCCGGAGCCTTGAGGGTTGGGGAGACTCTCAACAGGTGCTGACTGATGGTCAGGCCTGGTTCGTTCTTCAATCTGCGTGTTCCCTGTCGGCTCGCGCCATTTGCCTGCAATCGCCGGCCATGGCGTCGAACCAAGCTGCCCGAGTCGCACGCGCTTGGGCTGATCAGCATTTCAACCGAGGAGTGAAGAAAGGTGCTTCGAAAATCAACCGCCGTAGCGATTACGTTGGCGCTTGCCATGACCAGTGCGATTGCCGCCCAGCCGACCCTTTGGGTGTCGAACCAGGGTCGGATCCAGGAATACACGCTCGACGGCGTCCAAATCAGCGATGGCCCGATTGTGGCGGGGGCCGATGGGCTCGGGCGCGATCTCGTTGCCCTGACGGATGCGGATGTCGCCGTCTACAACGGCACCTTTGAGGCGTCGGTTGCCGTGGGCAATAGCGCTGGCTGGATCGACTACCGGATTCCCGGATTCTCGACGGTGAACAACGGCACCTATGGCGGTATCACCTTCGACGGAACGTGGGTCTATGCGACCGACATGCGGACCTTCGGAAGCGCTGAGCAGGAGCTCTCGGGTGTTGTCCGCATTGATCCTGTTTCGGGGGCCTACACGCGTTTCCTTTCCGGAACCGATCTCATCGACATCAGTCTTGGTCAGGATGGCAAGCTGTACGCGCTAGCTGACACCTATGGTCGGTTGCTGGTTATCGATCCGGGTACGATGAGTGTCGAGCGCCAGCTTTCGCTGGGGCATACCTCCAGCAGTCGTGCTGTCACGGCTGATGCCGAGGGCAACATCTACATGGCGAGCTGGTCGGGCTGGATCGCCAAGTACGATTCGCAAGCCGTGGAGGTGTCGCGAATCACCACCGGCGCTTCGCACTACGATATCGACCTGGCATCGGATGGGACCTTGGTTGCATCCGACCGCCAGGGCAATGTGCACGTATCGAATACTGATCTGAGCAGCGTGACCTCCTTCCCGGTGCGATCCGATTGGCTCGGCGTATTCGTTGCCATCAATGAGCCGATGGCTCCGCCGCCCCCGACCTACTGTGAGGC
Organism: Arenimonas sp.; assembly: GCA_036276895.1. GTDB lineage: Bacteria > Pseudomonadota > Gammaproteobacteria > Xanthomonadales > Xanthomonadaceae > Arenimonas. The sequence goes on from DASUOA010000429.1 coordinate 3,940, forward strand.
CGCTGGGGAATCGACGCAGTACGAGTGGATCAATGCCATCAGTGTGAACGGTAGCTCGCACATCAGCGGTAACAATGGTGGCTACGCCGACTTCACGGGTGACGAGGCACTGAATCTGCGTGCGGGGTCCAACACCGTGACGCTGACTCCAGGGCTCCGAAAGGGCAAGCACACCCTGAACTGGCTGGTTGCGTTGGACGTGGATTCCGATGGCACGTTCGAGACCCAGGCTCGCGTCAGCGGCAAGCAGACAGTCACGGCGACGCTCAATGTGCCGGGTACCGTCCAAGGCCCCGTGCGCCTGCGAGTGGCAGCTTCATACTTCGATTTGCCGGAAGCCTGCGGGACGTTCTCGTGGGGTGAGGTGCAGGATCACACTGCACTGATCCAGTAACCCGTTGGCACGAGCCGGGGGGCTTGGCCTCCGGCTCGTGCGTAGAAGTAGACCTGGACAGACAGGTCAACACCTCCGGCAACGACTACGACGCCAATGGGCGTATCTTGCGCCTCGACTGCTCGCAGGATGCGGATGTGGCGTTTGCTTACGACGGCAATGACCAGCGCATTGAGATCCGTGACGGATGCGGCGTCAGAACGCTCCAGCACGATGCACGCGCGGTGCTAGTCAGTTGGCAATCGGCCAGAATCGTCCAAGGGAAAGTGCACTCTGACCCCGGTTCTGGTGCGTGAGCCGGTGTTATTCGAGGATCGCATCGGCGATGCGGAGGTGTTCACCACGCCCGACGACCAGAAGTTCCAGTTTCATCTGTACGCCACCGAAGCGTTCCGCGACAAGATCAAGAAGGCCAAGCTCAAAGGCTTCGTCCTGCGGCGTGGTGCCAGCGACCCGAAGCCCTGGAAGAGTTGAGGCCTGTTAGCGAAAAGCGAAAAGGGGCCCGAAAAGGGGGCCAAAACAGGGGTCAGAGTGCACTTTCCGGGCTTCCCGGAAGCTGGGCTCGTTTGCGGGGCCTTCCGATCTTCGCAGGCCCGGCGCGACGTGCGAGTTGCGCTTCGATGGCTTGGCGGAAGCGCGTCGAGCCGAGGGCGTGTTGTGGTTGCAAGTTGAGCCTGATCGATTCCAGTTCGTCGGCGCTGATCGCTTCTGCTACCAGTGTCCGGTAGGCGGTCTGGCGTGTCGGCGCATCCGCGCCGAGCGCCGCGTAGGCAGGGTGCGGTTGAATGAGGGTTGAGGCGGCTCCCAGGGCGTTCGTGGTGTAACTTGACCATGCATAGTCGCCAGGCCAGCTGCTCATGCCTGCTCGCACCGGATTGAGTTCGATGTAGCGCATGCAGCGCAGCAGGTAGGTGTCGGAGTCGACCATGCAGGATTTGTAGCGACGACCTTCCCACAGTGTGCCGGATCGACGGTAACGGTCGTTGACGAAACGGACGTAGCGCCGGCCGAGTGCTTGCATGACGCGCGCAATCTGCCCAGCCTGGCTTGGTGTCAGCAGGAGGTGTACGTGATTGGTCATGAGCACGAAGGCATGGATTCGGCAGCCCTGTTCGGCGAGCACGATCTCCCGCAACTCATCGAGGTAGCGGAGGCGGTCGATGTCGGTGAAGAAGCAAGGCTGTCTGTCGTTGCCGCGCTGCACGATATGCTGCGCTATGTTGGCGAGGTCGAGCCGGGGCTGGCGGGGCATGGCAGGGTCCGTGGCTTGGGCTGCCGGTGAGCGTGGACCGAGGCGCGGTGCCGGCCAGTCGGCGATCGACCAGCATCGCCATAGGAAAAGTGCACTCTGACCCCGGTTTCTCCCTTTCCTTCTCCCTTCACTCAAGCAATATCCGCAACTCCCATGCATACCGCTCGTGCCGTGTGACGCGCCGCGCCATCAGGCCCAGCGTAGCGGTGTCCGCCGACAGCTCCGCAGTGTCGTGCACCTTGCGGCACGCTTCGATCACGATGTCCTGGTCGAGTACCAGTTGCTCGATCATTTCACGCCAACCGGGGCATTCGGCCTCTTCATGGATGCCGGACAGCACGCTGAACTGGCTGAAAGCGCTGGGTGCCGGGCAGCCGAGTACGCGCAGGCGCACGGCCATCTCTTCGACGGCGCCGAACATGTCATCGTGCATTCCGTTGAACATCACGCGCAGTGACGAGGCGAAAGGTCCGCTGACATTCCAGCCGTAGCATTGGGTCTTCACCCCGAGGGTGAAGGTCCCGCATAGCGCTATGACCAGGCCGTCGGCCAGACGCCGTCGCTGGATCGACTTGGTCAGCGCTTCCAGATTGCCGGTCATGGGCGAGCTCGCGGAGTCCCGGCCCCGGTGTGCTATGCCGTCGCTTTCGCGCTCTCCCGCAACTCCCGCCGCAGAATCTTGCCGACATTCGACTTCGGCAGCTCATCGCGGAACTCGATGAACTTCGGCTGCTTGTAACCGGTGAGGTTTTCCTTGCAGAAGGCCTTGACCTGCGCGACGGTGAGGTTGGGGTCTTTCTTCACCAGTACCAGCTTCACCGCTTCGCCGGACTTGTCGTCCGGCACGCCAACGGCGGCGACTTCCAGCACGCCGGGCATGGTGGCGACCACGTCTTCGATCTCGTTCGGGTAAACGTTGAAGCCCGATACCAGGATCATGTCTTTCTTGCGGTCGACCAGATAGAAGAAGCCGGCGTCGTCCATCTTGGCCATGTCGCCGGTGTGCAGCCAGCCTTCGTTGTCGATGACCTTGGCGGTTTCTTCGGGGCGTTGCCAGTAGCCGGCCATCACCTGCGGGCCTTTTATGCACAGCTCGCCGACATCGCCGTGGGGCAGGATCTTGCCGTTGTCGTCTTTGACACACGCATCGGTCGAGGGAATCGGCAGGCCGATGGCGCCATTGAATTCGGGTAGGTCGAGTGGGTTCATGCAGGCCGCGGGCGAGGTTTCCGTCAGGCCGTACGCTTCGACCAGGGTGACGCCCGTGACTTTCTTCCAGCGCTCGGCCACGGCGCGTTGTACCGCCATGCCGCCACCCAGGGTGAGATGCAGTGACGAGAAATCGATGCGGTCGAAGCCGGGCGTGTTGAGCAGGCCGTTGAACAGGGTGTTGACGCCGGTGATGGCGGTGAACTTCACCTTCGACAATTCGGCGACGAAGCCCTTCATGTCGCGCGGGTTTGTGATCAGGTAGTTCAGGCCGCCGAGGTTCATGAACACCAGGCAGTTCGCCGTCAACGCGAAGATGTGGTACAGCGGCAGCGCGGTGATCATCACCTCTTCGCCGCGCTTGGCGTTGCTGCCGATCCAGGCGGATGCCTGCAGCATGTTGGCGATCAGGTTGCGATGGGTGAGCATCGCGCCCTTGGCCACGCCGGTGGTGCCGCCGGTGTACTGCAGGAAGGCGACGTCCTGCGGATCGATGCTGATCTCGGGCAGTGTGTGCGGTGCGCCGAGTTCGAGCGCCTCGCGGAAGTCGATGGCCTTGGGCAGGTCGTAGTCGGGCACCATCTTCTTCACGTGGCGCAGCATGAAGTTGACGATCGCGCCCTTGGGAAAGCCGAGCAGGTCGCCGATGCCGGTAGTGACCACCTGCTGCACGTCGGTGTCGTCGAGCACTTCGGCGACGGTGCAGGCGAAGTTCTCGAGTACGACGATCGCCTTGGCGCCGGAATCCTTGAGCTGGTGCTTGAGTTCGCGCGCGGTGTACATCGGGTTGGTGTTGACCACCGTCAGCCCGGCACGCAGCACGCCGAAGATCGCGATCGGGTACTGCAGCACGTTGGGCATCATCAGCGCGACGCGGTCGCCCTTCTTGAGCTTGAGCTCATGTAGCAGGTAGCTGGCGAACTGCAGGCTGAGGCGGTCGATCTCGGCGTAGCTCATGGTCTTGCCGAGATTGCTGAACGCCGGGCGCTG
>DASUOA010000430.1:0-4663 GCA_036276895.1 Arenimonas sp.
GGGGCTGCTTGAGCTTCAACCGGTTGACGAGCTGCTGAAAGCGCTCGCGGTCCTCGGCAAGGTCGATCGAATCGGGCGACGTGCCGATGATCGGCACTTGCGCTTCCTCGAGCGCGCGCGCGAGCTTCAGCGGCGTCTGGCCGCCGTACTGCACGATGACGCCCTTCGGTTTTTCCCTGTGCACGATCTCGAGGACGTCCTCGAGCGTGACGGGCTCGAAGTAGAGGCGGTCGGAGCTGTCGTAGTCCGTCGAGACCGTCTCCGGGTTGCAGTTGACCATGATGGTCTCGTATCCGGCTTCCTTCAGCGCGAACGAAGCATGCACGCAGCAATAATCGAACTCGATGCCTTGCCCGATGCGGTTCGGACCGCCGCCGAGAATCATGATCTTCTGCCGATCGGTCGGGTCGGCCTCGCAGAAGCTCTCGTACGTCGAGTAAAGATACGCCGTGTGGCTCGCGAACTCGGCGGCGCAACTGTCGACGCGCTTGAACACGGGCCGGATGTTCTCCTTGTGCCGCGCGGCTGCGTCGGCTCAAGCGTAAAGGCTTCTCCGACATCCGCCTGGCGCAGCTGACCGGTACGGACGAGTCCGCCGTGCGCGCGCTGCGCCGCGCCTTCGGCGTGCGCCCGGTGTACAAGCGCGTCGACAGCTGCGCCGCCGAGTTCGCAACGCATACCGCGTACATGTATTCGACCTACGAGGACGAATGCGAGGCCAATCCGACCGATCGCGACAAGATCATGGTGCTCGGCGGTGGCCCCAACCGCATCGGTCAGGGCATCGAGTTCGACTACTGCTGCGTGCATGCGGCACTCGCCCTGCGCGAGGACGGCTTTGAAACCATCATGGTCAACTGCAACCCGGAGACCGTCTCGACCGACTACGACACCTCCGACCGCCTGTATTTCGAGCCGCTGACGCTGGAAGACGTGCTCGAGATCGTCGACATCGAGAAGCCCAAGGGCGTGATCGTGCAGTACGGCGGACAGACCCCGCTCAAGCTGTCGCGCGCGCTGGAGGCTGCCGGCGTGCCGATCATCGGCACCTCGCCGGAGTCGATCGACCTGGCTGAAGACCGCGAGCGCTTCCAGAAACTGGTCGAGAACCTCGGTCTGATCCAGCCGCCGAACCGCACAGCGCGCAACGCCGAGCAGGCGATCGCGCTCGCCAACGAAATCGGCTATCCGCTGGTAGTGCGCCCGAGCTATGTGCTCGGCGGCCGCGCCATGGAGGTGGTGTATTCCGACGCCGACCTGTCGCGTTACATCCGCGAGGCGGTGCAGGTGTCGAACGATTCGCCAGTGCTGCTGGATCGCTTCCTCGACCACGCGGTCGAGGTCGACGTCGACATCATCGCCGACACCCAGGGCAACGTGCTGGTCGGCGGCATCATGGAGCACATCGAGGAAGCCGGCGTGCATTCCGGTGATTCTTCCTGCTCGTTGCCGCCGTACTCGCTGTCGCCGGAGATCCAGGATCGCCTGCGCGTGCAGGTGGCGCAGCTGGCCCGGGCCTTGAACGTCATCGGCCTGATGAACACCCAGTTCGCGATCCAGGACGACCAGATCTACCTTCTGGAGGTGAACCCGCGTGCCTCGCGCACGGTGCCCTTCGTATCCAAGGCGATCGGCGTGCCGCTGGCCAAGATCGCCGCGCGCTGCATGGCCGGCAAGTCATTGGCCGAGCAGGGTGCGGTCCGCGAGATCGTTCCCAGCTACTACTCGGTGAAAGAAGCGATCTTCCCCTTCGCCAAGTTCCAGAACGTCGACCCGATCCTCGGGCCCGAAATGCGCTCGACCGGTGAAGTGATGGGTGTCGGCCGGACCTTCGCCGAAGCCTTCGCACGCGCCGAGGAGGCCGCCAACATCAAGGCGCCGGCGGCCGGAAAGGCGTTCATCTCGGTGCGCGACCCCGACAAGCAGCGTGTCCTGCCGGTGGCGCAGGACCTGATCGATCGCGGCTTCTCGCTGGTGGCGACCGAAGGCACGGCGCGCTTCCTGCAAGCGCAGGGCCTGGCCTGCGAACGCATCAACAAGGTAATCGAGGGCCGCCCGCACGTGGTCGACCTGATCAAGAACGGCGAGATCGTGTATATCGTCAACACCACCGAGGGCAAGCAGGCGATCGCCGACTCGTTCTCGATCCGTCGCGAAGCGCTGCAGCACCGGGTAACCTATTCGACCACCATTCCGGGCGCCCGCGCCCTGATCCGCTCGATCGATGCGCGCAATCATCCGCGCGTGTGGTCGCTGCAGGAGTTGCACAAGGAAGTCCACGCGTGAGAGCTCCATTGACCGAAAAAGGCGCGCTGCGCCTGCGCCAGGAACTGGAAGAACTGAAGTCGGTGAAGCGCCCGGCGGTGATCAATGCGATCGCCGAGGCGCGTGCGCATGGCGATCTCAAGGAGAACGCCGAGTACCACGCGGCGCGCGAGCAACAGGGTTTCATCGAGGGCCGCATCCAGGAACTCGAGTACGTGCTGTCGCACGCGCAGATCATCGATGTCGCCAACCTCAATGCCGGCGATCGCGTGGTGTTCGGTGCCACGGTGCGCCTGGCCGATTGCGACAACGACGAGGAAGTCACGTACCAGATCGTTGGCGACCTCGAGTCCGACCTCAAGCAGGGGCTGATCTCGATCTCTTCGCCGGTCGCCCGTGCGCTGATCGGCAAGCATGCCGGCGATACCGTGACCATCCAGGCGCCGGGTGGCGCCCGCGACTACGACATCGTCGGGGTCGAGTACCTCGGATAACCCGGCATGCGCCGGCTCAGCCTGCTGTTGCCCGAGCGCCGGCGTCTGGCCGGGCAAGCACTGTCGCCTGAGGTCGGTCGCGCCTTGGCGCGGGCGGATCACGAAGTCGCCGCTGCGGGTGACGAAAGCGCGCAGTTGCGTCGCTACTTCAAGCTTTCACAGAGCGCCTGGCCACTGGCGGCGATGACGCGCCAACTTGACGTCGGCGACGCCGGCGACGCTCTGTGGCTGCGTGCCGATCCGGTGCGCGTACAGCCGGACATGACCGGCGTGCGCCTGTTGGCCTATGGCGATCTCGGCCTTGGGGCCGACCACGCCGCACAACTGGCCGAGCTGCTGCAGCCGGTGTTTGCCGAGCACGGCTGGCAGCTGTCGGCACCGCATCCGCAGCGCTGGTACCTGCGGCTGCCAGCCGATCTTCACCTGCCCCATTTCGCGCCGCCGGAGCGCGTGCTTGGCGACGACTTGTTCGAGCACCTGCCAGATGGCGCTGACGCGCGGCGCTGGCGCGCGTTGCTCAACGACACGCAGGTGCTGCTGCATCAGCAAGCTGAAGCCGGTGGCACGCGCGCCGCCAATAGCCTGTGGTTCTGGGGTGCGGGTCGGTTGCCTGAGCGCATCGAAGGCCGCATCGACGCGCTGGAAAGCGACGAGGCCGACCTGCGCGCATTGGCAATGCTGGCCGAAGCAGGCGAGGGCAGCGATGGGCATCGGTTGATCGACCTGCGCGATGCGCGCGACTGGTCGCGGGTGGAGGCGCAATCGCTGCTGTCTGCATTGCGCGAACTGCGGCGTGGCGAATTGGGCGAGCTCACGCTGGATTTCGCCGACGGCTGCCTGTTGCGGGTGCGCGCGAGTCAGCGTTGGCGTTTCTGGCGCAAGCCGCTGGCTACCCTCGCATGAGTGCGGCCTTGCCGGCGCCGGCGATCCGTCGCCGCGAAGTTCCTCAGCATGGCCCGTGGCCGGCGCAGGTACCGCCGTTGCTGCAGCGGATCTACGCCGCGCGCGGCATCTGCGACGGCGAGGCGGCTGAGTTGAAGCTGGCGCAACTGGCTTCGCCGCAGTTGCTGGATGGCATCGAGCACGCGGCGCATCTGCTCGCCGGTGCGATCGCCGAGCAGCGCCATATCCTGGTCGTTGGCGATTTCGATTGCGACGGCGCCACCGGTACCGCCGTAGCCGTGCGCGGCCTGCGCCTGCTGGGCGCGACCAAGGTGAGCTTCCGCGTCCCGCACCGGCAACGACATGGCTATGGCCTGTCGCCGGCGTTGGTCGATGAGCTTGATTTGCCATCCGGTTCGATGCTGCTGACCGTCGACAGTGGCATCGCCTGCCATGCCGGCGTCGCCGCCGCCAAGGCGCGCGGCTGGCAGGTGCTGGTTAGCGACCACCACTTGCCGGGGGCAACACTGCCGGCGGCCGATGCCATCGTCGATCCCAACCTGCCTGGCGATGCTTTCCCCAGCAAAGCGCTGGCCGGTGTCGGCGTGGTGTTCTACCTGCTGTTGGCCTTGCGTCAGACCCTGCGTGCGCGTGGAGCGCTGCCATCGCCGGAGCCCGACCTGCAGGCCCTGCTCGATCTGGTGGCGGTCGGCACGGTGGCCGATCTAGTGCCGCTCGATCGCAACAACCGCCTGCTGGTGTCGGCCGGCCTTCGCCGCTTGCGCGAAGGGCGCTGTCAGCCCGGCTTGCGAGCGCTGGCCGATGTCGCCGGCAAGTCGTTGGCGCAGTTGACGGCGAGCGACATCGGCTTCGCAATTGGTCCGCGCCTGAATGCCGCCGGCCGACTGGAAGACATGGCACTCGGCATTGAATGCCTGCTCTGCGACGAGCCGCGACGTGCGCAGGAACTGGCGCTCACGCTTGATTCCATCAACGCCGAACGCAAGCTGCTGCAACAGCAG